>JAJYYT010000447.1 GCA_021800645.1 Actinomycetes bacterium | reverse complement strand
GTGTGCGTGATGATCCACTGCGGCTCGAGAGGGCTCGGGCACCAGATCTGCTCGGACCACGTGCGCACCATGATCACTGCGATGTGCCGCTACTCCATCAGCGTGCCCGACCCGCAGCTCGCGTGCACCCCCGTGGAGTCGCCCGAGGGTCAGGCCTACCTTGGCGCGATGGCGGCTGCCGCCAACTACGGCAGGGCGAACCGGCAGGCGCTCACGGCTGCGACGCGTCGAGCGTTCGACGAGGTGGTCGGCACCGGAGCGCTGGCGCTCGTCTACGACGTGTCGCACAACTTGGCGAAGGTGGAGCGCCACAGCGTCGCCGGAGAGGCCCGGCAGCTCTGTGTGCATCGGAAAGGGGCGACCCGAGCGCTTGTGCCCGGACACCCCGACCTGCCTGAGGACCTTCGCGCGGCGGGCCAGCCCGTGCTCGTGCCCGGATCGATGGGGACGGCGTCCTACGTGCTCGTGGGACTCGATCCGGGGGGCGCGTTCTCCTCGGCCTGTCACGGAGCCGGACGGCAGATGAGCCGGCACGCCGCGTTGCGCCAGGTACGCGGAGAGGCCCTGCGGCACGAGCTCGAGTCCGCCGGCATCGCCGTCCGAGGGACGTCGGCACGGGGACTCGCCGAGGAGGCGCCGCTGGCGTACAAGGACATCGACGAGGTGGTCATGACCTGCGAGCGCGCCGGCCTCGCGCGGCGAGTCGCCCGGCTGCGACCCCTTGGGGTAGTGAAGGGATGAGCGGAGCTCGGGACCTTCGGCCCTGACGCAGCGGTCCTGGGGGCGGTTGAATGCAAGTGGTTCACGAGATGGCAGAGGGAGCCCGAACGGGCTGAGAGGCTGAGACGTCAGCGACCCCGATCACCTGATCCGGACAATACCGGCGAAGGGAGGTCATCCCGTGGACCGTGACGCGTCGGCGCGCGTCCTCCGTCACATCCCCTCACTGGCGGCTCAGGGATCAGACGCCGGGCTTGGTCGCGGTGCCGATGTAGAGGTACCCGAAGGGGCGCAGCGCTCGAGGACCGGGCAGCTCGAAGTTCCGGAGATCGCCGAGGAGGAAGCCGGCGTCCTCCAGCAGCCTGTCGATCGGTCGATCGAGGTGGCATCCCGCTGCGAGCCGTCGCTGGAGCGGGTCGAGCCGGTGCTGCCAGCGCGCCACCGAAGTCGAGGGGGAGAGCCCGTGCTCCAGGAAGTGGAACGTCCCGCCGGGTCGGAGCACGCGGAGCAACTCCTCCAGGGCGGCGCGGGGATCAGGGATGGTGCACAGCGTGAAGCTCGACACCGCGGCGTCGAGCGACGAGCTCTCGACGGGGAGCGCCTGCGCGTCGTCGCCGACGACCTCGACCGGGACCGGGGCGGAAGCGATCCGCCGGGCGGCCAGTCGTGCGGCGACCGCCGACGGCTCGACGGCGAGGACCTTGTGCACCGCAGGGGGGTAGAAGGCGAGGTTGAGCCCGGAGCCGAAGCCGATCTCTACGACATTCCCGCGCACCCCGGCGACCGTCTCCCTCCTGAGGCGGCGGATCTCGGCCGTGTCGAGCAAGAGGTCGGTCGCCCGCGGCACCACCTGGTCTCTCCAGATGCCCATGGTCACATCTTCGCGAGCGGCCGCTCCGCCGGTCTGGTCGCGGCGCCCGCGCGGCGATGGTGCCCCTGGCCGGTCAGGAGCGGTCCGACCCCGTCGCCGCAGAGCCCGGCGTGCTGGGCGTCGTGGTGGCGAGCGTCGTGAGGTGTGCCCAGAAGGCGTCGAGGGCGGGAGAGCGCGACGAGGGCCGGCGCAGGGCGGTGAGGGTGCGCCTGAGGGCGGGACGCCCGATGGCCAGCTGGCACAGGTGACCGGTGGCCAGGTCGTCGCTGATCGCCGCGAGAGGCAGTACCGCGAATCCCAGACCGGCGAGGGCGGCTGCCCGCACCGCACCGACCTGGCCCAGTTCCAGGACGGGTCCTGCACGGTACGAGGGGCCGAGCAGCTCGGCTGCCAGCGCCTCGGTGCCAGAGCCGCGCTCGCGCGCGAGGTAGCGGTGGGCGGCGAGGTCGGCCGGATGCACGACGTCGTGCCTGGCGAGCGGATGCCCGGCGGCGGCCACCACCACCAGCTCGTCGGTCTCGACCCCCAGTGCATCGAACCCGTCGTGTGTGTCTGGACCCTCGACGAGCGCGCAGTCGACCACGGCCTCTCGGAGGAGGGCGATGGCCTCACGGGTGTTCACCGTTCGGACCCGCAACCCGACCCCGGGGTGGCGCTCCAGGAACCCGGCTGACCACGCGGGCACTCGGTAGATGCCGATGGTGTTGCTGGCCGCGACGGTGAGCTCGCCCTGGAGGAGCCCCACTCGCGCAGCGGCCTCCTCCTCGACCGAACGCAGGGCGGCGAGCGCCGAGGACACCGCCGGGAGAAGGGCACGTCCGTCCGCGGTGAGGCGGATGCCCCGCCCCACCCGCTCGAACACGGCCAGGCCGAGGCTGCGCTCGAGGGCCTTCAGCTGGTGGCTGACCGCGGGCTGGGTCAGACCCAACGCGCGGGCGGCCCGGGTGACGTGCTGGTGCTCGGCGACGACCGCGAACGTCCGTAGCTGCTCGATCGTGACCGCGCCCGGTGAGCGCGGAGAATATCCATGAAGTTCCGTAATGACAACGATAGAACACATTCCTTTGACATGAGGGGTTCTGGTCTTTACCGTGTTGCGGTGACCGACGTCGCCTCCCGCTGGGTCAAGGTCCTCGACCAGACCCGCTGCATCGGGTGCCACGCCTGCACCACGGCGTGCAAGTCCGAGAACGAGGTGCCGGTCGGGGTCACCCGTACCTACGTGAAGTCGGTGGACGTCGGGATCTTCCCCACGGCTCGCCGCGCCTTCCAGGTCACCCGGTGCAACCAGTGCGAGGACCCG
>JAJYYT010000446.1 GCA_021800645.1 Actinomycetes bacterium | reverse complement strand
GGACGGCGATGTCCTCGGGGCGGGTCCCGGCTGGGCCGTGGCCCGCGCGGACGACGTCGGCGATGGTGCCCGTGGCAGGGTCGATCCAGACCACGCCGGGCTCGAGCTGGCCACCGGGCCACAAGAGGCGCTGCGCCGAGAGCCCGAAGAGCGGAGGACGCGCGTCGTGGCCCGTCATGGCTGGGCGTTGCCGATCATGGCCAGGGCGAAGCCGCCCCCGAACCACAGGACGCCGGGCTCCACCCGCTCGACGGTGAGGCGGCGCTCGAGGCGGTCCACGTCGCGGGTCTTCGCCGCTACCGCCACGATCCTGCGGGTCGTGGAGCGGCCGCACCTGGAAAGGCCACGAAGCCTCACGATCCGAATCGACGCGTCGTCGGGCACCCTCCGAGTATGGGTCGCCGATGACCTTGATGCCGGGCGGAGGGGCGCGCAGAGAACGTCAGGCTCGGACGTCCCCGCCCGCCCAGTCGTCCTGGAGCAACGGGGCAGGATGGCCCGGAAGCGTGAAGCCGCTGTCGAACTCCGCCGTGCAGGCGGCGACGACCTCGGGGTCGTAGAGGATGCCGGCATTGTCGGTGACGATCTCGAGGGCCGTCTCGAGCGACCGGGAGAGCCGGTAGGGGCGGTGGGAGGCGACGGACTCGACGGTGTCCGCGACGGCGATCACCCGGGCTTCGAGACAGAGGGCGTCGCCGGTGAGCCCGTCAGGGTACCCGGACCCATCGAGTCGCTCGTGGTGCTCACGGACCGCACGGGCGACGGGCCATGGGAACGGGATCTCCTGCAGGATGCCGCTGCCGATCTGCGAGTGCAGCTTGATGACGTCGTACTCGACGTCGAAGAGGCGGCCCGGCTTGGTCAAGATCTCCGCGGGGGTCGCTACCTTGCCGATGTCGTGCACCTCGGCGCAGATGGCGAGCCCTTCGGTTGCGTCCTCGGACATGCCGAGCCGGCGCGCGATCGCCACGCAGAGCTCGGCGACGCGGTGCTGGTGTCCGGCCGTGTACGCGTCCCGCGCCTCCAGCGCAGCACCGAGGGAGTGCACGGCCCTGCCGAACAGCTCGTGGTAGGAGCGCTCGGCCGCCTCGCGCGCTTCGGTCGACCCGAGAAGCGCGGTGATGTCTTCGAGGTGCACGTAGAAGAGCTCCGGCTGGCCGAGGTGGTCGGTGACGAGCCGGGCGTGGACACGGACCCAGCGGGTCGTGCCGTCCGGGCGTACGTAGCGCATCTGCGACCTGAAGACGGGGGGATGGGACCCGCTTCGCATGGCCTCGAAGGGCATGGGCGTGTCGGCGTCCGCAGGGTGCGTGAAATCGTCTGGTCGCCGCCCGAGCACGTCATGGCGCTCGCGCCCGATGATGTCGGCGCACGACTGGTTGCAGTCGGCGATCGTCCCGTCGAGCTCGCAGAACATCCACCCGAAGGGGGAGGAGTCGAACCCGCTGGAGAGACGGCGCGCGGCTCCCTCGACCTCGGTCAGATCCGACGACGTCACGACGAGACCCAGGAGCTCCCCTGTGCCGCCGTGCACCGGCACGCAGTTGAGCAGCGCCGGGTACGTCGTCCCGTCCCATCGGGTGAGGAGGACCCTCCCCGACCAGGTCCCTGAGCCAGACAAGGCCGCAGTGACGTCGCTCGTGCCCGCCTCTCTGAGCGCCGGGAGGAGGTCGGAGAACAGCCGGCCCCCGTCTCGTGACAGGTCCCAGCCGTGCATGTCCTCGGCTGCCCGGTTGCACCAGTGGACGATGCCCTCAGCGTCGAGCACGACCACCGGGGTGCCGAGTGCCTGGAGGAGCTCGCGCTCGGAGGAGAACGGGTGCAGGGCGGGGTCGGTCACGGGCGATCTGCCGACGGTCGCGGGGCCCGGCCGCTCCTCGGCGGCTTCACGAGGCGGCGTCGCACGGCACCACATAACCACGTCCCCACGCAGTTCGCGTGGACCTGCGCGGGTGCGCCCGGGGCCGCGCTCAGGTGCGTGCCGACTCGGGGCGCAGCTCCGGGTGACGCAGCGAGAGGTCTGCGCACGCCTCGCACACGGACGCCGGGATGATGCCGGCTCGCATGAGCGCTCCGAAGATCTTGCACCCGAGGCACAGCCCGAGGGCCGCCTCGAGGAAGGCGGCGCAGGCGAGAGCGCCCGTGACCGCGAGTGCAGGGACGTGGGCGCCGGCTCCGAACCACAGCAGCACCGCGGCGGTGCTGAAGGCGGTGCCGATCCCCTGGGCGAAGCGCTTGGGTGCTCCGGGGACGAGCTTCGGTTCCCCGAGAACCGGTGCGATCACCGACGTCGCCAGACGGCCGAGCGGGCTCAGTGTCGGGCCCGTGAGCACCCGAGCCCAGAAGCCGGCAGCGAGGACGACGAGCAGCCACGGCTGCCGTGCAGCGATCGCCGCGGCGCTCAGCACCACGACGCCGGCGGCGACCGTCCGGGCTGCCTTCTCGTTGACGGGATCGGGGAACGTGAGCAGCGTCCGGAGGGCCATGGCGAAATCTTACCAAATCGGTCGGGTTTTATCCACTGCGCCGGGTGGCGCGGCTCACGCGGCGCAAGCTCGCTGAGTCTCGGGCGCCGCCGCAGCCGCGACGCCGAAGCGGCTCACGCGGCGCAAGCTCGCTGAGTCTCGGGCGCCGCCGCAGCCGCGACGCCGAAGCGGCCTGTGAGATGACCGGGAAGAGACCCGAGAGGCAGGTGTTGAAGAGAGATGAGTTGCATGAGCGAAACATGAGCGAAAGGAGACAGCGATGCACTTTCTCGCAGTGTTCCTCTTCGTGGCGTTCGGCGTGATGGCACTGACTGCCCTGGGCGGTCGCCTCCACCGGCGGCTTCGGGAGTTCCGTCCGCTCTTGGCTGGAGCGTGGGGTGTCGGCCTTGCATGGCTGGCCAACCTGAACA
>JAJYYT010000445.1 GCA_021800645.1 Actinomycetes bacterium | reverse complement strand
AGGCGTTTGCGGTCGTCCTCGAGAGGGTACCGACCGAGCGAACGGCGCCCTGCAAGGTTTTTCAACACGAAATGCACGACGATGCGAGGAGGCCAGCACGCGGTGAGCACGCATCGGCGAGGCTGGGCGGGTCTCCTTCACGCTGGTGGTCGACAGAGCGGAGCGGGACGGTGAACGTCGTCGGCCTTCCCGGGCTCCTCCACACCGCGCTGACCTATCGCACCACTGACGAGCTCGTCGGTGTGCTCACGCCGCTCGTCGGCAAGTGGCTGTCGGGAAACGACCGCGTCATCGTGAGCTTGGAACCCGGCCGGTTGAACGCGCTCCGTTCCGAGCTCGGCGCCGAGGCAGAGCACGTGTGGTGGAGCGACGCGTCTCGGCGGCCTCCGCACCCTGCGCGGCGCCTGCGGGCCATCCACGAGGTAGTGGAGGAGGAACGTCGCCTGGGTCACGGCCAGGTGTGCTTCGTCGGCGAGCGTTCCTTCCGTGCCGGGCTGCCGGAGCTCGTCGCCGAGTGGGAGCGGTTCGACGTCGTGCTCGACGACGCGCTGGCAGGCGCGCCGTTGACCGTGGTCTGCACGTTCGACCTCACGACGGCGCCCGAGCGGGCGCTCGAGCACGTAGCGGGAACCCACCCGATGCTCGGGGTGGACCCTGCGCTTCCGAGCACGGAGTACCGACGATCGGCCGACGTCCTCGACGTGCCGAGCGCCCTGCCGCCTCTCCCACCCGCCGCCTCCCACCTTGGCGGGCGGGTCTCGCCTGCGCACGCCCGGACGCTCGTGCGTGACGTGCTCGGCGGCGCACGCGGCCACGTCTCGGTGATGCAGGCGGCCGACGATCTGACCGTCGCGGTGACCGAGCTGGTCACGAACGCCTGGCAGGCTGGCGCGCGGTCGATCGACGTGTGGTGCTGGCGTAGCCGGGGCGAGATTGGGGTGCAGGTCGACGACGACGGCCGAGGGCTTCGTGCCCCGTTGGCCGGGTACCGGCGTCCTGCGGCTGGCGCCGCCGGAGGGCGCGGGCTGTGGATCGTCCGGCAGCTCGCAGACCTGGTCGAGATCGCGTACGACGGCCGGGGCACGAGGGTGCGGGCGCGGATCTTCGAAGATCGAGGTCGTCGGTCCTACGCGCAGGCGGGCTCGGAGCGAGCGGGCCTCGAGCGGTTCGGTGGCGTCCTCGTGGCCGATCGGAGAAATGCCCGGCGGCGCGCGGGCCGGCTGGGAGCGGCAGAGGCGCGCGGATTGTGACGAAAGTCCCGCCCTCAGCGGACAAGACTCGATCCATGACCCTGGCCCTTCCTCCTGGCACAGAGACCATGCATCCCGAGGAACGCCGCGCAGACGATGCGCAGAGGCCTGCACCGACAGATGCGTACTGGCCGAACGTGTGGCGCACAGCCCCCGAGGAGCGGGCGACGTCCCCGCGCGCGCCGGGGCCGTAGCCCGTAGCCCGGGCGTTTCGTGTCGGTCGCCGTCGTTCC
Source organism: Actinomycetes bacterium (assembly GCA_021800645.1). The sequence goes on along the minus strand of JAJYYT010000445.1, from coordinate 1,414 downwards.
TTGCTCCGCGTCCGGCCCGATCCCGTTAGCACTCTCGAGCGGAGAGTGCTAAAGTTCAAGTGCCGTCCTCGTGCTCGTGCCGACGTGGTGCAGGTGAAGACGCAGGCGGTGGCACAGGCGGAGACGGAGTTGTGCACACGAATCACGAATCGAGTGTTCGTAGGAGGTGTTGACCATGGCTCTCGTCAGAAGCGACCCGTTCCGGGAGCTCGATCGGCTCGCGCAGCAGCTGTGGGGTGACGGAAGGACGCGGTCGAGCTCGCTGTCCATGCCGATGGACGCCTACCGCAAGGGCGATGTCTTCCTCGTCCAGATCGACCTCCCCGGTGTCCAGAGCGACGCCATCGAGCTCACCGTCGAGGACAACGTCCTCACGGTCAGAGCGGAGCGCCCGTCGCCCGAGGTCAACGAGGGGGTCGAAGCGCTCGTCGCGGAACGGCCGTACGGCACGTTCTCCCGGCAGATGTTCCTCGGGGACAACCTGGACGTCGACCGGATCGAGGCGGCGTACGAGGCAGGGGTGCTCACCGTCACGATCCCGGTCGCAGCACACGCCAAGCCGCGGCGCATCGAGGTCGCGACCAAGCGCGAGCGCGAGGCGATCCCCGCCTGATCGCCGAATTCGGCCTAGGTCGAGGGTGCGCAACGGCTCCGTCAGAGACGGGGTCGCTGCGCACCCGGGGCCACCGCGGGCATGGCGGCAACCGCGGACATGGCGGGCATGGGGCTCATCGGGCGGCGATGGCTCATCGGGCGGCGATGTAGTCTTCGAGGAGCTTGCGATCTCGCTCGAGCTGCTCGATCGTGTGCTTGACCACGTCGCCGATGCTCACGATCCCGGCCAGCGTGCCGTCCCTGGTGACCGGCACGTGGCGGATGCGTTCGTTGGTCATCGTGGCCATCACCGTCCCGACTTCGTCCGCTGGGTCGGCGGTGTGCACCGGCGTCGACATGATGGCCCGCACCGGGCGTTCCAGGAGGTCGTTTCGCTCCCGGTCGAGGTGCCTGACGATGTCGCGCTCGGAGACGATCCCGTCGATGTGCTCACCGTCGGCGGTGACGACCAGGGCGCCGATCCCGTGCCTGGCAAGGTCGGCGATCGCCTCTGCCACCGTGGCGCCGCCGTCGATCGTGACGACGGCGGATCCCTTCCGCTCGAGGAGGTCACCGATCCGCATGCTCCACCTCCGACTCTCTCCCGCTCTTCCTACACCTTCTCCACCCGTGCGAGCACGTTGCGCTGGCGCAGGCTGCGGACCGCCTGACGCGCCTCGTGCTCCGGCAGAACCGCAGCGAGCGCCTCTCCGGTCGTGTGCACTCGCATCGACAGCGCTTCGGCTTCTGGTCTCGTGTAGCCGAACAAAGCGATGCAGGCGCGCTCCACCTCGTCGAACGTCGTGAAGTCGCTGTCCAT
>JAJYYT010000020.1:5867-13187 GCA_021800645.1 Actinomycetes bacterium | reverse complement strand
CGGGACGTGGCCCGTTTGCATCAGGACCCAGAAGTCCTGTCCGGACAGATCCGACGTGAAGGGCTTTCCGTGGCGGTTCCGGTAGGAGCGGCCGTCCTCCGCCTTCACCGCGGTGCCGACCGCGATGAACTCCGCAGTGTCCGAGCCCCACTCGTAGTAATTCACGTCGAGCCGCACCCCGACGACACCGTCCGCGCCGAGCTCGGTCGCTTCGGCGTCCATCCGGTCCATCGCGAGCTCACGCGCCTGGTACATCGCTTCGGTGAGCTTGGACAGCTCCTGGCTCTGCGACCACCTTCGCGTCTGGATGCCGAGGTGGTAGATCGAGCTCCCCATGACGAACCCGACGGGGTGGAAGCCGACCTCCTTGATGAGGAGGAACTCGTTGACCGAGAGGTCAGAGGTGAACATCCCTTTGTGGCCGGGACGGTCCTCCAGCTCGGCGAGCCGCCTGCTGGCGTCCCTGGGAAGCCCCTCGGGAAGGGAGCCTTCGGTGGGCGCAGTGTCGGGGCGCGCGGTTCCGGCTCCCTCTGGGCTGTCGGTCACGAGCCGTTCCCGATCACGAGGGACTCCAGTGCAATCCTCGTTGCCTCCGTGGTCGCGGCCTCGTCGCGCAGGGCGGCGAGGAGCCGGTGCAGCCACTCGTCGATCCCCACCCGGCTGGAGCGGATCCGGACGCCTCCGCTGCTCCTGCTGATGACGCATTCCACGTTGCCGCGATCGACGGTCGCGTCGAACTGGTCGTCGCCGAGGCGGATGGACACCCGACGGATCTCCTCGGGCTTGCGGAAGCGCCCGGCGCGCTCGACCGCGAGCCGGCCGCCCAGCGCGTCCGAGAGCCTGGAGACCAGCGCGCGCAGGAGCACGCGCACGTCACTGGCGTCCGCACGCAACGAGGACGCCAGCAGGTCGAGGTCGAGCTGCGCGCCGCCGCTTGCGGCGTCTGTCATCACGCCGACCAGGTTATCGCCAGATCCCGGCACCCGCCGTGCCGCACGTCGAGCCGACGAAGTCCCGCAGTGACGCTCTGTGTCGAGGCGGCTCTGTGTCGAGGCCACGCAGCTGCGCACCAAGGCGCAACGTGAGAGTCAGGCGTCGAGACGTCCGGCGCGGCCGGAGCGTCGCCCCATGTGCCAGCCCCCGCAGAAGGCGCACTCGTAGACGCCGAGCTCCGTGCCGGACTCACGCGCGCGCTCGTCTGCGGCCGTGAGGGCGTCGGATCTGCTGGGGTAGCGGACCTTGGGCTGCCCATCCTCTCGCCAGTGCGAGGAACCGAGCGCGAGTGGTCGATGGGCGCGGCGCGCGGGCATGCACCCAGTCTGCCCGTTCCCGTCTGTTCCCGTGCGACATCGGACGCGCGGGCAGGCAGACAGAGCGCGGTCGGGCTCCGGTGCGATCCGCGTGGAACAGTGGACGCCGTGGAGGGCGTGAACCAGCGCGGAGGAGCCCGACGCGTCTGGCAGGTCCTGGTGGGCAGGCCTCTACCGTTCGGCGACCTGAGCGCCGAGGAGATCACCCCCGTCGAGGGCCTGTCGGCCCTTTCCCTCGACGCGCTCACCTCGGTCGCGTACGGGCCGGAGGCCATCGTCGTGGTGCTCGCCGGAGCGGGTGCCGGAGCGCTGCGGCTCGTCCTGCCGGTCACCGTCGCGATCGTGGTCCTGCTCGCGATCCTCGTGGCGTCGTACCGACAGGTCATCGATGCGTACCCGGCGGGCGGCGGCGCGTACGCGGTGTCGAGAGCGAACTTGGGCGCAAGGGCGAGCCTCCTCGCGGCGGCGGCGCTCGTGGTCGACTACACGCTCACGGTCGCGGTGTCGATCTCAGCTGGTGTCGCGGCACTGACGGCCGCGTACCCGTCGGTCTCCGGTGCGACCTTGCCGCTGTGCCTCGGCATTCTTGCAGTCGTCACGGTGATGAACCTGCGGGGGCTCGGTGAGACGGCCCGGGCGTTCCTCCTGCCGACGCTCCTGTTCATCGTGGGCCTGCTCGCGATCATCGCGGTCGGACTCGTGCATCCGTTGGGTCTCCACTCGCCCCAGCCCGGACGTTCCCTTCTTCCGTCCCGCCCGCTGGAGACTGTCGGGATCCTGCTGGTGCTCAAGGCGTTCTCCTCGGGCTGCAGCGCGCTGACGGGCGTGGAGGCGATCGCGAACGGCGTCCCGTTGTTCAAGCCGCCACGCGTCGTCCGCGCCAAGCGTACGGAGATGCTGCTCGGCGTCATCCTTGGCGCGATGCTGCTCGGGCTCGCGACGCTCGACCGCCGTTGGCACGTGGGGCCGCGATCGGGGCAGACCGTGCTGAGCGAGATCATGGCCGACGCTGTCGGCCGGCACTGGGCTTTCTTCCTCGTGTCCGTGACGATCACCCTTGTTCTCGCGCTGGCCGCGAACACCTCCTTCGGCGGCCTTCCGGTGCTGGCCAGCCTCCTCGGGCGCGACGACTACCTGCCCCACTTGTTCTCCTTGCGAGGTGACCGCCAGGTGTTCACCTACGGCATCGTGACGCTGGCGGTGCTCGCGGGCGCGCTCCTCGTCGCGGTCGACGGCACAACGCAGGCGCTGATCCCCATGTTCGCGATCGGGGTCTTCACCGGCTTCACCCTCGCGCAGGCCGGCCTCGTGGTCCATTGGCACAAGACCCGTCCTCTTCGCTGGCAGCTGCGCGCGGCGCTCAACGGCCTGGGCTCGCTCGTCACCGGCGTCGCCACCGCGATCTTCGTCGTCACCAAGTTCACCTCGGGTGCATGGGTCGTCCTCGTCGCGGTCCCGTGCTTCATGTTGCTCTTCGTGCGCATCAATCGCTACTACCGCCTGACGCACGAGGAGTTGGGCGTCGGCACGACGCCCCCGATGCCGCACGGCCGTTCGACCTACGTCGTCGTTCCGGTGACCGGAGTGAGCCGGCTCACCTCGCTTGCCCTCAGCCAGGCGCTCTCCCTCGGAGACGAGGTCCTCGCGGTGAGCGTCCTGCGCGACGAGGAAGGAGCAGACGAGCAGGGCGAAGCGCTGCGCGCCGAATGGACGCGCTGGGACCCGGGCGTCCCCCTGCGCGTGCTCCGGACCGAGTACGCGTCGGTCGCGCGCCCGATCGTCGAGCTCATCGACGAGCTGAGGGCGCGTGTCGAGGCGCAGATCGTGGTCCTGCTCCCAGTCGTCCGCCCGGACCGGCGTCGCGACGCGTTCCTGCACAACCACATCGACACGGTCCTCGTCGCGGCGCTCCGATCTCGTGAAGACGTCGTCGTCGCGAGGGCCGTCATGGGGCTTCGCGTCCATGAGCGCGGCGGCCCGGCGCTCGGCGACGAGCACGGCTCGGCACGCGACGAAGCGCGCGACGAGGCGCGCGACGAGGCGCAATGATTGCACGGACGAACCACTCTCGGGCGCCGCACCTTGACGAAAGGCGCGATCTCTCGCTAGACAGGGGCTCCCGTGACCGTCCTCTGGCGTGCCCTCGCGGCCGATTCGGAGCCGGTGCGACGGGGCGCGGTGTCGGCGGCGAGAGCGGTCGTGCCAGCCCTGTGCAGCCTCGGTGTCGCAGCGGTGCTCGGTGCAACGCTGTGCCTCGCCGTCGCGCCTGCAGGCGCGAACCCGGCAGCGAGCCTCCAGCAGCAGGCGTCCGTGCTCTCAGAGCAGATGGTGCTCGAGCAGTTGCAGATCAACGGTTATCTGCAGCAACGTTCCGCGTACGTGAAGAGCATCGCCGCGGATGATCTTCGCCTGCGCCGGCTCGAGGCGGCAATGGGCGCGACGCGACGTCACATCCTCGAGGATCGAGGGAGACTGCGCAGCGCCGCGGTCATGACGTACGTGGAGGGTGGCACGCAGGCCGGCGGCACGAGCGCGCTCTTCGCCGCGACGCCCTCGGAGGACGCGAGCACGGTGTACGTGCAGGTGATGGCGGGAGACCTCGGAGCGGCTGAAGACCGGCTTCAGCTCGAGCAGCGGATGCTGCGCGCCGAGGCAGAGGCGGTGCAACAGCTTGCGGATCGCGCGCACCACGAGATGAACGGCGCGGACGCTGCGCTCGCCGCGGCCCGGTCGACCGAGCAGGAGCTCGCGCGTCAGCGCGCCGGGATCACCGGAGAGCTGGAGGTCCTCATCGCCCGCGAGCAGGTCCTAAGGGCGCGTCAGCAAGTGCGCAGAGCCGCCCAGCTCTTGCCGGCTGCATCGAACGCCCCGACCGCCGGGTCCCCGGCTCCTTCCACTGGCGGAAGCACGTCGTCCTCCTCCGCCGGTGCGCCTTCCGCAGCCTCCTCCGATACGCCCGCAGCACCGCCTGGCGCGGCACCTTCCGCACCGCCTTCGGGAGCGTCCGCCACACCGCCTTCTGGAGCACCCGCAGCACCGCCTGGCGCGGCACCTCCCACACCGCCATCCACAGGCGGGCTGCCGCCGCTGAACGCGTTCTTGCGCTGCGTGGTCCAAGCGGAGTCCAGTGGGAATTACCAGGCGATCTCACCCACAGGGCAGTACATGGGCGCTTTTCAGTTCTCGCAGCCGACGTGGGACTTGGCCGCCGGGCTCGCGGGGATGCCGACACTTTCCGGCGTCCCGCCCTATCAGGCGTCGCCGAGGGCTCAAGATCTGCTCGCGATCGCGTTGTACAACGCCGACGGCGAGCAGCCCTGGTACGACCCGTGCCGCAGCTGAGCCAGGTCCGTTCTGCGCCCGACCCCGAAGGTGGCGAGCCCGTGACCGAGATCACCAGCGGGGCCACGGGCGCGACGAAGACGAAGCGGGTGGCGGTCGTGACGGGGGCGTCGAGCGGGATCGGTGAGGCCACCGCGCGGCGCCTCGCAGACCTCGGGTTCGACGTGGTGGTGGGCGCCCGCCGCGCAGAAAGACTTCGTGCGCTCGCCGAGGAGATCGGAGGCCGTTGGTCGCCGTTGGATGTCACCGATGCCGCGTCGGTTGACCGTTTCTGTGCGGACATCGGCGCATGCAGCGTCCTCGTCAACAACGCCGGAGGTGCGTTCGGGCTCGACCGGATCGAGGCCGCAGACGAGGAGGAGTGGCGGGCCATGTACGACGTGAACGTCCTGGGCACGCTGCGCATGACGAAACGCCTCCTTCCCTTGCTCGAAGCGAGCGGGGACGGGCACGTCGTGACGGTCGGGTCCATTGCGGGCTACGAGCCCTACACCGGTGGCGCCGGCTACAACGCCGCAAAGTTCGCCGAACGCGCGTTCTCGAGAGTCCTTCGCATGGAGCTCCTCGGCCACCCCGTCAGAGTTTCGGAGATCGACCCGGGCATGGTCGAGACGGAATTCAGCAGAGTCCGCTTTCACGGTGACGAGCAACGTGCAAAGGCCCTTTACCGCGGGATGACGCCGCTCAGCGCGCAGGACGTCGCGGACTGCATCGCGTTCGTGGTGACGCGGCCGGCGCACGTGAACATCGACACGCTCGTCGTGCTCGCCCGCGACCAGTGCGGCGCGACGACGGTCCATCGACGTGCGACGGAGGGGAGCTGAATGCTCGACGAACTTCTTTCCCGTGCCGACGTGCGCGCCGCCCAGAGGCTGCACAGCGTCCGTGACGCGCGACGCGTGGCGCGCAGGAAGCTGCCGGCCGTGCTCTTCGATTACGTCGACGGCGCGGCGGACGACGAGGTGACGATGCGTAGGAACGAAGACGCGTTCGCCGCGGTTGCGTTCCGGCCGAAGATGGCATCAGGGGACACTCAGCCGCGCCTTGGCGTCACGGTGCTCGGCAAGACCCTGGACTTCCCGGTGCTGCTCGGTCCGTGCGGTCTGGTCCGCCTGCTCCACCCAGACGGTCCCGCCGGGGTGGCACGCGCGGCGGCGTCGAAGGGCACCGTGTCGGTGCTGAGCACCGTCGCCGGCAGTCCGGTGGAAGAGGTCGCAGAAGAGTCGCGAGCGCCGGTGTGGTTCCAGCTCTACTCGGCAGGTGGGCTCGCAGAGGCCGACGCGCTCTCGGACAGGGCAGCTGCCGCCGGCGTCGAGGCGCTCATGATCACCGTCGACACGCCGACGCTCGGCAACCGTGAACGCGACGTGCGTCACGGGGTGGCACCACCGCTCCGCCTCGACGCGCACAACGCGGTCCCGCTCGGCGTCCAGGCGCTTGCGCGCCCGCGCTGGGCGGCGCAGCTCGCCGCGACCGGCATCAAGCTCTCGAGGCGTGGCGCGGACCCTTCCGAGCACGGCGGCGGACTGCTCAGCTCGGTCGCGTCACCCTTCTCGTGGGACGACGTCGAGCATCTTCGCCGGCGGTGGGACGGTCCGTTCCTCGTGAAGGGTGTCCTGTCCGCGACGGACGCACGCCGGGCGGTGGACGCGGGCGCGGACGCCGTCGTCGTCTCGAACCACGGGGGGCGCCAACTCGACGGCGCTCCGGCGACGCTTCGGGTGCTCCCAGAGGTGGTCGCCGCGGTCGGCGGCGACGCCGAGGTCCTGATCGACGGCGGGATCCGCCGCGGCTCGCACGTCGTCGCAGCTCTCGCGCTCGGCGCGCGCGCCGTGCTGGTCGGGCGCCCCTACCTCTTCGGGCTCGCGGCGGCTGGGGAGCGTGGAGTGGAGCGGATCCTCGACATCCTGCGAACGGAGATGCGCCGGACGATGGTGCTCATGGGCTGCTCCTCGGTCGACCAGCTGGGCCCGGACTGGCTCGAGGTCCCCAGTCCCTGAGCCATCACGAGGACGGGCACCGGAGACGATCTGCGCCTATGTGTACGAGAAACTGAGCGAGTTCGAGGTGCCGCCCTCGGTGAGGATCGTGAGGGGCACCGTCGAGGGGCGGCTGCCGAGATCGGGCACGGTCACGGTGCACGAGCTCTCCGAGTTGCAGCTCGTCGGCGCGGTGCTGGCGCCGAAGCGCGCCACGACGAGACCGTTGCTGCTGAACAGCCCCGAGCCGTCGACCAGCACCGTCCGCCCCGCGGCTCCCGAGGCGGGGGACACCGACACGATCCGTGGGCCAGCTCCAGGGGCGGCCGGAGCGGGGGAGGCCGGTTCCGTGGTCGAAGAGGGCGGTGTCTTGGAAGGCGGCGTTGCCGGAGTCGGCGGCGTCTTGGAGGACGGCGGCGTTGACGGAGACGACGCCGACTGCGGAGCCGGCGGCGTCTCCGAGGATGGCGGAGCCTTCACGCCCGTGCTCCGCGAGGGGGCTCGCGCAGGTGCGGGATTGCCGTTCGCCCCGCCTCCTGCCCCTGACGGCGTGCCTGCCCCCTGGGCCGTGCGCGTGCCTGCCCCCTGCGCGGTGCCCGTGGCCGTGTGCGTGAACGCTCCGCCGCCCGTGCGCAGGTTCTCCGAGGGGTGTCCCGCTTGCCGGCCGGGTGATCCGAGTGCCATTCCGA
>JAJYYT010000020.1:0-5857 GCA_021800645.1 Actinomycetes bacterium | reverse complement strand
CCCAGGCCCGCAGCAGCCAGGACGACCACGCCGAAAGCTGCGGCCACGATCGGCATCCGCGTCCGGCGCGCCTTGGGCCTCGTACGGTCGAGCTGCCGGGAGGCGGGCGAGCGGCGCGAGGCCGCCGGCGGCCGACCGCTCGCCCTCCAGCGCGAGACGAGCTTCCGTGTGCCGGTCTCGTCGCTCCCCTCCGTCTCCCCGGTTCCCTCTCGGTATCGCCGCGCGCGGTCGGCGGCGCTCGCCATCGCCTCGAGGGCTCGAGGGCTCGGCTCGCGAGACGGACGCGCACGTGCAACGGGTGACGTCGCACCTGCACGGCCGATCGGCGGCGCCGTTCTCCGGGCGGCCGGACGTCTCATGCCACCATGTTCCATCGGGCCGGTGCCGGAGTGGGAGCGCCCCTGCCGGCGGAGGGCTATTCGAGGACGGCGCGGATGCGTCGCACACCGGCTGCGGACGACTCCTCCTTCACGATGCGGAAGTGGCCGAGCTCACCGGTGTGGGCGACGTGCGGTCCCCCGCAGATCTCCTTGCTGTACCACTCGCCTGTGGGGTCTCCCGCGGTGTAGACCGTGACGATCGCGCCGTACCGGTCCCCGAATGCCCCCAGGGCGCCCTGCGCGAACGCCTCTTCTGGCGACATCTCGCTCACGTTCATCGGCCAGCCCCTCGCGATCGCGTCGTTCACGATGGCCTCCACCCTCGCGAGCTCCTCGGGCGTGAGCTTTCGCGGGTGCGAGAAGTCGAACCGCAGCCGTTCGGGCGTGATGTTGCTCCCGCGTTGGACCACGTGGTCCCCGAGGACGAGGCGAAGCGCCTTGTAGAGCAGGTGGGTCGCAGTGTGCAGCCGCGTCGTCGCCGCCGAGCGGTCGGCAAGACCGCCTTTGAACATCCCGGCGGTGGCCGTCCGCGATCGGTCGCGCTGCTCGGCCATCAGCTGCTCGAACCTCGCCTGCCAGGACGGGTCCACCGGGATGAGGTTCGAGCGCGCCTCTTCGACGCTCAACTCGGGCGGGAAGCCGTAGGTGTCGAAGAGCTTGAAGACGGCGTCTCCGGTCAGCTCGCTCCCTGCGAGACGCGGGAGCTCGCGGACTCCCCTCGCAAGGGTCTTGCGGAAGAGCGTCTCTTCGCGCTCGAGCACCGCGCGGATCTCAGCGGCGCGCGACTCGAGCTCGGGGTAGGCGTCGCGGTACGTGTCCACCACGGTCGTGCACAGTCGGGGCAGGAGCGCTTCGTCGATGCCCAGGTGCAGTCCCTGACGGATCGCCCGGCGGGCGAAGCGGCGCATGACGTAGCCCTGGGTGTTGTTGGACGGTTCCACGCCGTCGAGCGCGAGGAAGACCACGGCGCGCGTGTGGTCGGCGATGATGCGCCCCGCTCGGCGGTCGTCGTCTCCCGAAGGCTCCGGGGCCCGGGCCGACGCGCGCATCGTGTCGATCTCGTGGAGCAGCGGGGCGAGGAGGTCGATCGCGAAGACGTCAGGAGCGTCGGCCGAGGCCATCGCGATGCGCTCCAGGCCGCCGCCGAAGTCGACGTTGCGTTGGGGAAGCAGCTCGAAGCCGTCTTGGGTCTTGCGGTACTGCATGAAGACCGAGTTGCCGATCTCCACGTACCGGCCGCAGCCGCAGTGCAGATGGCAGTGCACGCCGAAGCGAGGATCGTGGGGGACCTCGGGGAACAGGTAGAAGACCTCGGAGTCGGGCCCGCCTGGCTCGCCGGCCGGCATGGCGTCCGGTGGCCCGGACCGGCTCCACCAGCACTGGGACTCGTCGTAACCGACGATGCGCGCGTCGCCGACGCCCTGCGCGGCCGCCTGGTCCGCCGAGCCGGCGTGGATCACGACGGGGTCGAGCTGTGCACCGACGAAGAGCTCCTTCCAGAGCAGCTCGGACTCGTCGTCAGGGGGGATGTCCCATCGGGGGGAGCCCGAGAAGATGCTGGCGAACAGCCTGGAGGGGTCGAGACCGACGACGTCGGTGAGGAGCTCGAAGACCCAGGGCAGCTGCTCCTGCTTGAAGTAGCTCCCGAGCGACCAGTTGCCGAGCATCTCGAAGAGCGTCGTGTGCCGGGTGTCCCCGACGTCGTCGATGTCCTCGGCGCGCAGGCACGGCTGCGAATCGACGAGACGGTCGCCTGTCGGGTGCGCGGCGCCGAGCAGGTAGGGGACGAGCGGTTGCATCCCCGACCCGGTGAACAACGTCGTCGGGTCCTCGCGAGGGACCAGGTTCGCCCGGGCGATCGGCGCGTGGCCGCGTGCCACGAAGAAGTCCAGGTAGGCCTGCCGGATCTGCGAGGCGTCCACAGGCCGACGCTACCTCGGGCAGCGGGCTGCACGGTCGTCCGGCGAGGGAGGACGCGTTCCCAGGGCAGGCCCTCTGCTACCAGCGGCCCCAGTGCACCACGTCGTCGAAGGGCCGCCGGTCGGGGTGTGCGATCGGGGCGAGCGGCCGGTCGGCCGGATAGCCCAGCGCGATCAGGTATGCGCAGAAGTAGCCCTCGGGGAGGCCGAGCACCCGCCTCGCCTCGTCCTGGTCGTCGACGGAGGCGTGGCCCGAACCGATCCCGAGATCTGCCGCTGCGAGCATCATGTACGCGGTGGCCTGCCCGAGGTCGTACTGCAGGACCCGAGCACGGGCGTCGTCGTCCTGTGCGGAGGCCACGAGGGCGATCGTGGCCGCGGACGTGGCGACGTGCCCGGCGCCGCGCCACACCGCCGACAGCTCGCCGAGCTGCCTGCGCTCGGTCACCACGACGAAATGCCACGGTTGCCAGTTCGTCGAGGAGGGTGCACGCCTGCCCGCGTCGAGGATCCGTTCGAGATCCTCGCGCGCCACCGGCTGGTCCGTGTACTGCCGGACGTTGCGACGTGCTCTGATGGTGTCCCAGGTCTCCATGTCGCAGGTCTACCAGTCCTGCACCCCGAAGTCTCCTGCCGCCTCCAGGCGCGCAGGTGGGTGACGGGCGAGGCCGCGCGCAAGTGCCCCCGCATCGAGGTCCTTCGGCCCTGGCGGGGTCGGCCGACTTCGGGCATCGTGGCGGTGGTGGCCATCGCCGAACCGGGAGCGCCCGTCGTGAGGAGGCTCCGTTTCGACACGTCCGCGCGCCCGTTCCTCGTCCTCTTCGAGCTCACGCGGGCCTGCGACCTCGCTTGCCGGCACTGCCGGGCGGAGTCGGTGCCGGACCGTCACGCCTGCGAGCTCACGACCGCCGAGGTGGAGACGGTCCTGGACGACCTCGCGGCGATCGGCGCCCCGAGGCCGCGGGTGATCTTCACCGGAGGCGATCCGCTGCGCCGGCCGGACCTGCAGACCCTGGTCGCCCATGCGGCCGAGGCCGGTCCGTCCGTCGGGGTGTCGCCCGCGGGCACCCCGCGCGCGTCGGCCTCGGCCCTGGCGGCGCTCCGGCGCTGCGGCGCGTCGGCGGTGTCCTTTTCCATTGACGGTGCGAGCCCGTCGGCGCACGACGCCTTCCGCGGGGTGCAGGGGTCCTTCGGCTGGACCCTGAACGCCTGCCGAGCCGCAGTCAGCATCGGTCTGAGGCTCCAGGTGAACACGACGGTCACCGTGTCGACGGTGCTCGAGCTCCCGGGCATCGCCCGTCTGGTCGAGGAGGTGCGAGCCGCCATGTGGAGCGTCTTCTTCGTGGTGCCCACCGGGCGGGCCGAGGCGGCCCAGGCCCTTTGCGCCGCCGAGACCGAGGACGTTCTCGCCTTCCTCTACGACATCGCAGGGAGGGTCCCCCTCAAGACGACCGAGGCGCCGTCCTTCCGCCGGCTCCTCGTGCACGGCGAGGAAGGAGCGAAGGCGCGTACCCCCGGGGCCCTCTACTGGCGCCTGCACGGCCAGCTCCTCGACGCGTGGCCCCCGGCCGAACGCGGAGCCGTCGAGCAGCGCGCGCTCGGCGGAGGCCATCGGCGAGCGCCGCTCGCAGTCGGAGACGGGCGTGGCGTCGTGTTCGTGTCCCACACCGGGGAGGTGCAGCCGAGCGGCTTCCTCCCGCTTGTCGTCGGCAACGTGCGTGACACCCCGCTGCCCGTCCTCTACGCCACCGCGCCGCTCCTCATGGCGTTGCGCGACCCTGCGGCGCACCACGGGCGATGCGCGTCCTGCGAGCTGAACGCGATCTGCGGCGGTTCGCGCGCGCAGGCCTACGCACGAACGGGTGACCCACTGGCGGAGGACCCTACCTGTGACTACCGCCCGGCACCGGTCGGGGGACCGTAGGGCGGCTCAACTGGCCGTCCAGCTCGCGTGGAACCCGGTCCCTGCTCGGCCCGGAGGTCCAACGGTCGAAGATCGACGAGGAGCAATTCCCCGTTCTGCCCCCGTCCATCAGGCGTCGCGGCTGAGCGCTTCCGCGGCCTCGATGGCGGATTGCAACTGCGACACGAGCGAGCGTCCCGACCTGAGGTCGAGCTCGAGCGCGACGCGGGCGTCGACGCCGAGCTCGTAGTTCGTGAAGTCGAGCAAGAGCGCGTGCTCTGTGCCCGAGTGGGTTGCGTGGTCGTAGCCGATCGTCGCCTGGGTGATCGGAAACCACCCGCCTGGGCCCTTTCCCGTTCCCTTGACCGGGGCGCTCACCGCGATCATCGTGCACATCGCCTCTCCTCTCTCGCGAAGCTGGCCCTCACCGCTCCAGGTGCTCCTCGAAGAACGCGAAGACCTTCTCCCATCCGTCCATCGCCTGGGCCTGGCGGTACATGGGCGTGTGATAGTAGAAGAAGCCGTGCCCCGCTCCGTCGTAGCGGTGGAAGCGGAACGCCTTGCCGTGCTTCTCCAGCTCCGCTTGGTGCTCGTCCACCTGGGCGGGCGTCGGTGACTGGTCGTCGTTGCCGAACAAGCCCAGGAGAGGCGCATCGAGGTCGGCCGTGTACTCGATGGGCGCGACCGGCCGGGCCGGCGTGAGCTGGTCGTCGGGCATGATGACGCCACCACCCCACAGGTCGACCACCGCGTCGAACCCATGGACGCGCGAGGCCGTGAGCAGCGCGTGGCGGCCGCCCGAGCAGGATCCGATGATCCCGATCCTGCCGTTGCAACCCGTGTCGTCGCGCAGCCACTGTGCCGCTTGAGCGCAGTCCGAGACCACGCTGTCGTCGTGGACTCCGCCGGCGCTCCGCGCCTTCGCGGCGACGTCGTCGGGCGTGCCATGGCCGAAACGGCAGTAGAGGTCCGGGCAGATGACGAGGTACCCGTGCCGCCCGAGCCGCTCTGCGAACTCCTGGTAGAACTCGTCCCACCCGGGCATGTGGTGCACGAGCACGACGCCCGGTGCCCGGACACCGCCGTGAGGTCGCACCACGTAGGCGTGGATCCGGTCGCCGCCGCTCGGGTACGTCGTGATCTCGGCCGAGATGCCCAGGTGGTCATCGGTCTTGAAGCTGTTCCAGCTCATCTGAGCTCCTCTCGTCGGTCGAAAGCCCCGGTCCGGGATCTACACCAGGTCGTAGGCTCCAGACCAGCCGTGCCCGGCGGGTGGTGCCATGGGACGGGGGGCGCCCGCCTCCACGCTATTGGGCTACTGGTACGGTATTGGCGCCGGCAGGGCAGCGGCGAATCGGGTGCGGGGCGAGGCGTGCCGCAGCTGCGCAACGAAGCCACGCCGCTTCCCCGGGGCCCGCCGACGCCCTCCGTCGAGCCGCTCGGCTCAGGCGCCGATCGGAGCTGCAGAGGTGCCGGCCGTCCTTCGGAGCAGCCGCCTGCCCACGAGGATGACCGCGGCGCCGCAAAGCGAGGCCGCGGCCGCCAGCAGCCAGCCGTCGGTGTACGAGCCGTGCGCGACCGCGAGCCCCATGACCACCGGCCCCAGGACCCCGCCGAGCCTCCCGCCCACCTGGGTGACGCCCGTCGCGACCGCC
>JAJYYT010000444.1 GCA_021800645.1 Actinomycetes bacterium | reverse complement strand
AGGATCGCGTTCACCCGGATGCCGTCGGCCGCCCACTCCACGGCAAGCGTGCGCATCAGCCCGAGGAGCCCGCTCTTGGCCGCGTTGTACGCGACGGTCCCGGCCGTGGCCATGCGCTCGCTCGTGAGCGAGCCAACGAAGATGATGCTCCGATCGCGGGGCGATCCCCTCGTCGCGGTGTCGACCCTACGGCGCGCCTGACGTCCGAATGCCTGCGCGAGGACGAAGGCCGAGGTCAGGTGGACGCCGAGCACCCTCTCCCAATCCGTCAAGGAGAACTCCAGCGCAGGGGCGACCACCTGGTGGCCTGCGGCATGCACCAGGATGTCGAGACCCCCGAGCGACTGGCACGCCCATTCGACGGCGCCGGCAGCTTGCTCGGGATCGCCGAGATCGAAGGAGCGGGCCACTGCGCGTACCCCGAAGGATGCTGCTTCGGCCCGAACCGCCTCGACCTGGTCCCCAGAGCGCGCCACGACCGAAACGTCCGCTCCTGCACGGGCAAGAGCCAGCGCCAGCGCGCGGCCGATCCCCCGCCCTGCGCCGCTGATCAAGGCGGCCCTTCCCTGCAGGTCCCCCACGAACGCAAGTATGCCAGGCGGCTCGTGACCGCAATCCATCCTCGGACGCGCCACGTCGGACGCTGGAGGGCGAAGAGTACGATGGCCCGATGGTTGCGGGCACTTCGGCTTCCCGCGAGCCGAGACGGCGTCGCTCCGCTCCGAGCCCCCAAGCGCTCGAGCGCCTCGAGAAGCTCCTCGGCTCTGGCCAGGTGCTCATCGCCGGACGAGACGACGTGGCCCGGTACGAGACGGACGTGCTCGGTCGCCACTTCCCAGCCTGTTGGGTGGCCCGCCCCAAGGACGTCGACGACGTCCGCGCCGTCGTCCGATGGGCGTACGCCGAGCGCGCCGAGCTCGTCGTCCAAGGCGCGAACACCGGGCCCGTCCTCGCCGGCGTGCCTCGACCCGGTGGTCGCCACGGCGTCATGTCCATGGAGCTGTGCCGTTCGACGATCGATGTCGACGTGGTGAACCGGACGGTGACGGTGAGCGCCGGCGTGGACCTCGACACCCTGAACGACGTGCTCGCGCGCGACGGCCTCACCCTTCCGATCGACCTCGGCGCCAACCCGTCGGTGGGGGGAATGGTCGCGGCGAACACCGGAGGAGCTCGCCTGATCCGTCACGGCGACGTCCGGCGCCACGTCCTCGGCCTGGAGGTGGTGCTGCCCGACGAGCACGCGACCGTGCTCTCCCTCCTCAGGCGCCTCCGCAAGGACAACCGCGGCCCGGATCTCAAGCAGCTGTTCATCGGGAGCAGCGGCACGCTCGGCGTCGTGACCGCGGCCGTGCTGAGCGTGGACCCGGTGCCGAGACAGGTGGCGGTCGCCCTCGTCGCCGTCGCCGACGGGCCTGACGTGCTGCGCCTGCTGACCGTGCTCGAGGCGAGGGCAACCGAGCGGCTCAGCGCCTTCGAGATGCTGTCACGGCCGACCCTCGAGGCGATCTCCAGGCACCGTCCTCAAGGCATGCGATGGCCCCTCGCAAGCTCCCGAGCCCAGCAGCTTCCCCCGTTCCTCGTCCTCGTCGAGCTGAACGACGCCGACACCGAGACCTCCGGCCGCCAGAGCCTGGAGGAGGAGCTGGCAGCCATCGTCGAGCACGCCTCGGCCGAGGGCTGGGTGATCGACGCCTGGTTCGGCCCCCCTGGCACACTGTGGGCCCTCCGCCACGCGGCGATCACCGCGCTCCGCCAGGAGGGACCGATGGTCGCGTTCGACGTCTCGGTCCCGCGCTCTTCGATCTTCGACCTGCGCGAGCGGGCGATCGCCTTGTTCGCCGAGACGGCGCCCCACGCTCGCTATGCAGACTTCGGGCACGTCGGCGACGGCGGGCTCCACTCCATCGCGATCTGGCCGGACGACCTGCCAGTCGAGCAGCGAGGCGAGGAGCAGGATCGGCTGCGCGACGCCGTCTACCAGCTCGTCGACGCGTTCGGTGGCACGTTCAGCGCGGAGCACGGGGTCGGGCCCGACAACGAGGCGGCCTTCCGCCGCTACACGCCCCCGGAGGTGCGGGCTCTCCACGCCGCCTTGAAGTCCGTGTTCGATCCTCAGGGGATCCTCGGCGCGGTCGACCTCTCCTGAGCGACGCCGGCTCCTCTCGCACCCGGCCCGTCCCTCGGCCTGTCACTCGGACCGTCACTGGGCCCGTCATTGGGCCTGTCACTCGGACCGTCACTCGGCTTGTCGTTGGGCGTGTCATTGGGCCTGTCACTCGGACCGTCACTCGGCATCCTTCGGCAGGACGCCGGAGCGCCGGAAGCGGGCGAGGGTCCGGTACGTGGGCGTGAGGTCGTGCTGGAGGGATCGGTAGCATTCGTAGAGGTCGCGGTACCGCCCGTGCGCCTCCGGGTCGGGTTCGAACCGCCGCTCGACCGCCGCCAAGCGGCTCGCCGCGTGATCGAGGTCCTCGAGCAGCCCCACCCCCGCGCCGGCGAGCATCGCCGCGCCCAGGACACCGCTCGACCGGACGGCCACACGCTCCAGCGGGCGACCGAGCACGTCGGCCTTCATCTGGCACCACAGGTCGCTGTCGGCTCCTCCTCCGCTTGCCCGCAGGGCCGAACAGGGCCTGCCGGCGGCCTCCTCCAACGCCTCCAGCAGGTGACGGGCGGAGAAGGCCACTCCTTCGAGGACGGCGCGCGCCAGGTGCGCACGGCCATGATCAGCGCTGATGCCGACGAACGCCCCGCGCAGCATGGCATCCCACAGCGGCGCACGCTCCCCCATGAGATGAGGCAGGAAGACGAGCCCGCCCGAGCCGAGAGGCGCTCGTGCGGCCTCGGCGAGCACAGTCTCGACGCGGGCACTCTGCAGGGAGGCCCACCACCGAA
>JAJYYT010000443.1 GCA_021800645.1 Actinomycetes bacterium | reverse complement strand
CCCCTTCTCGCAGGGTCATGCTCGTGGAGGCTGCGCCCGACGAAGCCGACCGGAACGCGGCGTTCGGGTTTCTTCACGCACTCGACGTCGGCGGTGGCGCGCTCGCGGGCGTCTATGTGCTCATCGCGGTCGTCGAGCATGTCGCGTTCAGCTGGATCTTCCTCGGCAGTGTCCTCCCGCTGGCCGCCGCGACCTTCTCCCTGACCCGCTGCACTACCGGCCGCGCGGTGCAGCGGCATCAAGAGACGAGGGTCCTCGGGCAGGACGAGCCCGTCCGCCAGCGGTTGACTGGTGCTCTCCCTCTCCTCGTCGCGTCGGCACTGTTCGGTTTCACGTACTACAGCGTCGGCTTCCCCGTCCTCACCACCGCACAGGCAGGTGGCGACAGGGCATTTGGGATCGGGGCGTTCCTGTTGTTCAACGCGGTCTCCGCCACGACGGGGTACGTCGTTGGCCCGAGGCTCGGAGCCGGGATCGCCGGGCGCTGCCGCGCGCTGGGCGCGCTCGGGTACCTGTTCGCGGTGGTCGGCGCCGTACTGCTCGCCATCGGTGAGGTGGAGCATCTGACGGTCGCGGTGCTGTTGGTCGGCGTGGCCGCACTGGGGTTCTCCCTCGGGGTCGTGACAACGGTCGAGCCGTCGCTCATGTCGGCGCTCAGACCGGGCCGGCAGGCAGGACGGGCCTTCGGCGCGCTGAGTGCCGCTCGCAGCGCTGGGTTGTTCCTCGGGAACCTGATCATGGGGCTCCTGTACGGACGTGGGGCCGACTGGGCCTACGGCTACGCCGCCATCATGGGGATTGCCGCCACGATCGTCGTGCTCGGCGCCATTCCAGCTGCGCGGCAGGCCGATGGGCGCGTCCGGCGTCAAGCGGGGCTCGGCCCTGACGACGGTTAAGGGGTACTGCGACACACGCGAAGCGGTGCCGTCTGCGTTGCGCCGTCGAGTCTCCCGCGGGCACTGCCTACGAGATCACACGCTTTGTCCAGCCAACTCGTGGATGACCGAAAAGGTCGTGTGCCTGCAGCCTTGTGCGCTTCCGAGGAGATTCCTCCTCGTCGCGACGCTGTCAGCTCCTCGATCTGCCTGCATGCTGCGAAGCTCCGGCCAGCGGGGGTCGGCAGAGGAAGGCCGCCCCCCTGCTCGCCTACGGCTCGACCTCGCGGTGCTCGAACGAGATCTCGCGCTCGTGCTCGAGCTGGTCGTCGAGGCAGAAGCGGGTGGCCGGCTCCGCCGCCAGGCGATCGACGCCGATCGGCCGACCGCATGCCTCGCAGCGGCCGTAGGTGCCTTGGCGGAGGCGCTCCTGCGCCTCTTCCACTTCCGCGAGCTCGTCTTCGACCTGCTCGCGAAGCGACAGGTCGCGCTCTCGGATGAACGTCTCGGTCCCCAGGTCGGCCGGATGCTGGTTGACGGAGGACAGCGACGAGAGGTCCTCGCGTTCGTCCTGCTGCCTCAGCCCCTCGCGCTCGAACTCGATACGGAGCTCGTCCAGATGTGCGCGAGCCTCCTCGAGGAGATGCCCGAAGCGCTCGGCGTCGAGGCTCCCCTCCAGCTCTTGTGGGGGAGGAGCCAGAGGCTCGAGGGACGACGCCGGCGCCGTACGCTGCCGGAACGGCCGCCCGAGGGTGGGCCGGCGCCCGCCCTTGCTGCCCTGCTCGGGTCCGCTCGTGAGCGCGTCCTCGAGCGCGTCGGTGTCGACCTCTTCGAGCTCGTCGAGGGGGACGCCTTCGTCGAGCAGGGCTTGAAAGAGCGGTTCCTCGTCGTGCAGTGAGAGGAGCTCGGCCGGTTCGGCCGCATCCTCCAGGCGCCCTTCGAGCTCCTCGGGATCGATGACGTCCGGGCTCAGGTCGGCTCGAGGGGGATCGACCATGGACTCGGCCTCGAGCGTCGCTGTCGCCTCGTCCGCCGCGGCATCGATCTCGGAGCGCTCGGCGAGCACCTCAGGGATCTCCTCGGTGCCGAGCTCCGCCTCGTCGAGCAGGGAGCGCTCGAGGTCGACCGGCTCGCGCAGCACCGATGCCGCGTCTTCGAGAGGACCCTCGATCCCCTGGCCCGGTTCGTTGGCGTCGCGCCTGGCTCTCGGACTGCTCGTCGGACTCTCCTGTCGCTGGTGGCTCGCAGCGCTGCGCGTGCGTCGCCCCCCACCTTCCCCCGTCGGTTGCACCATGATCCGATCTCGCCGCACGCGAAAGGGTCGATGGTCCCCAATGTCGCCGGATGCGTGGTTGACCGGGGTCCGTCCCGGTCGGGAGCGTCTTCAGGCCCTCAGGGCGGCTGGTCCCTGGGCCCCTGATCCGACCACGTGGACCTGGCGATCGTGGGCTGCCACGACCGTGCCAGCGAAGCGCGCGCGCGACTCGTGCACTGCCTGTGCCCCGGTTCCTGGATAGGCGACGTGCGTGAGGACCAGCGTGCCGACGCCTGCCTGCGTCGCAAGCTCCCCTGCGTCTCGGGCGGTCAGGTGGAGGTGGGCGGGGCGGCCCTCGAACGGCACAGTCCACGTCGACTCGCACACGAAGAGGTCAGCACGTGCTGCACATCGGGCCAGCTCGGGAGTCGGCCCAGAGTCCGCGCTGAAGTCGAGCCGGGCCCCCTCGGACTCCAGCCGCAGGGCCACAGTCTCGACGGAATGGTCGGCCGCGAAGAGCGCGACGTCGAGTGGCCCAAGAGACAGCTGGTCCCCGGCGTGGACCGGCTCGAACTGGCACACGTCGTGCAGGACTTCGTCGCCAGGCAGCAGCGCTTCCATGACCTCGCGCACCGCAGGCGGCGCGTAGACGGGCACGCGCGCCGTGCGCTCGCCGTGGAAGCGCAGGAGGTGGTACAAGCCGACCAGGTCCGCCATGTGGTCGACGTGGCGATGCGTGACCACGACCGCGGCGATCGAGTCGATCGGCG
>JAJYYT010000442.1 GCA_021800645.1 Actinomycetes bacterium | reverse complement strand
CTTGCGACACAGCGAGCAGTCCGGCCCTGAAGTGCACGGCTAGGCGCCCGGAGCCATGGTCGCGCCGACGACCTCGGTGATCTGGACGCCGATCTGGGCGTCGTCGACCACCACCATCTCCCCGCGCGCGAACAGGGTGCCGTTGACCATGACGTCGACCGCGCTTCGCACAGCGCGGTCGAGCTCGATCGTGGTGCGCGGCCGGGCCACGAGGAGCGCCCGCAACGGCAAGCGGGCGCGCCCGAGGACGACCTCCACGTCGAGCTCGACGTCGTGCAGCGCCTCGAGGGGGAGCGTCTGGGACGCACAGCCGCCGGCCTGGCCCGCCGGCTGTGGCGGCATCTGGCCCGCCGGCTGTGGCGGCACCTGGCCCGCCGGCTGTGGCGGCACCTGGCCCGCCGGCTGTGGCGGATCCCCATCCGGTCTCTCCGATCCGATCTCGGTCATGTCCGCTCCTCCCTCCAGGATGCGATGGTGCATGCGATGCGCTTGTTCTGCACCACGGGCACCGCCTTCCCGATGCACTGCCCGCCTGCGATCACGTCGAGGTGGGGTTGGTCGTCGTCCCTGTCGATCCGCAGCGGTATGACGTCGCCCACACGGAGCCCGACCACCTCGGTCGTCGTGAGGCGCACCCGCGGGTACGAGACCTGCAGCTCGATCGGGACGCCGAGGAGGCGCCTCTCGGCGCTCGCCCACCGCCTCGACGCGTCGACGTCGTCCTCGCCTTCGATCCTGTCGAGCGCCTCGAGCATCGGGCCGAGGACACCCAGCGGCCAGTAGAGGTACATCGCACGGGTCCGACGGTCAGCGATGGTGACCTCCAGGTCGATCTTCAGGCACGTCTCTCCCGGGCGCCCCATCTTCAGGTAGATGCTGCTGCGGAGCTTCTGGAGGGTGGTGATCCGCAGGTCGACGAGCGTCTCGACGGCGGACTGGACAGCGGCGAACATGCCGTCGGTGAGCGAGGACATGAGCGAGTGCTCGAGGTCGGTCAGCACGAGGCGGTCCGGCTGCTCGTCGCCGGTGCCGCCGAGCAGCACCTCGACCAGCGCAAGGGCCAGCTCGGCCGGGACGTGCACGACGAGCCGCCCCTCGAGGCCCACCATCGCCGCCCCGGCGACGAACGTCGGGTCCTCCATCACCGCGCGCTGCTCGTCCCAGATCACCTGCTCGAATCCCGTCACCGCGATATGCACGGGCTGGTGGAGGTCGGCGCTCAGCGCGCCGGCGATCCGGTGCGCTCCCACGTCGACGAGCGGGCGCAGGCGCCTGAGGCGAGCCCGGTCGATCACCTCCTGGTTGCGCAGCTCGTAGCCGCGCACCCGAGGGTCGTCGGCAGGGATCAGCACGGCACGCATCACGTCGAGAGCGCCGGGGCGTCGCGCGTGCCCGGTCTCGCGCTCATGCCTGCTCGAGCGCCTGGATAACTTGCTGGCTGGTCGAGATCACCTTGGTGTTCGCCTGGTACGCCTCCTGCGCCGTGATGAGATCGGTGAGCTCGGTGCCCATGTCCACGTTCGACTCCTCGAGCTGGCCGCCGAGCAGCGTGCCCCGGAGGCCGGTGCCCGGAGCCCCGATCTGCGGCTGGCCCGAGTTCGGCGTCGTGACGAGAAGCCCGTTGCCGATGTCCGCGAGCCCCGCGGCGTTGGTGAACCCGGCCAACGCGATCTGGCCGATGGCCATGGACTTCCCGTTCGAGAACGAGCCCGTGATGACGCCGTCGCTGCCGATCGAGTATGTCTCGAGGGTGCCGGACGGGTAGCCGTTCTGGCTGACGAGCTGCAGGGTCTTGCTCCCTCCGTACTGAGTGACGGCGCCGCTCGACCCTGGTGCGGGGAAGTCGAGCGTCCACTTGTCCGTCGCAGGGAAGCTGTACGCGGTCGGCATGGTGCCGACCGGCAGCGAGAAGGAGCCTGTCTTGTTCGTGGTGGCGCCGGTGATCGACGCCACCTGCCCCGTCGTCGGGTCGAAGGCGATGGCGGGCGGGTTCGTCTGTGTGAAGAGCGGCTCAGGTGTCTTCCCGGGCACCTCCACTGTCGCGGTGATCTTCCAGTGGTTCGCTGTCGTCGCTCCGGTGAAGGTAACCGTGACCGGTACCGCTGTGCCGAGCGCGTCGTACGCGTCGAGGGTGGTCGTCACCACAGGCGGTGTCCCGGTGCCGCTCCATGCCGGGAGGTTCCCGTCCAAGGTGAGCTCGGTCGTCGCCAGTGCGCCGATCGCCTCGCCCTTGGGGATCGCGATCGCTCCGAGTGGGCCGTTGTCGTTGATCACTCCTGCGGCGTTCGCCTGCCAGCCCTGGACCAGCCCACCGCTCAGCGTGGTCAGATCTCCTGCGGCATCGAGCGTCAGCGCGCCGTCCCTCGTGTACTGCTGCTGGCCGTGAAGCTGCACGACCAGGTAGCCCGATCCTGTGACGGCGACGTCTGTCGGATCGCCGGTCGAATCGAGGGTTCCCTCGGAGAGCTGGGTGGTGACCGCGACGACCCGCACGCCGGAGCCGACGGCGACGGGGTTCATCCCGCCGCTGCCTGTGCCCGGAGCAGTGCCGCCTGAGATCTGCTCGCTGAGCAGGTCGCCGAACTGGACTGTGCCGGCCTTGTAGCCGACGGTGTCGGCGTTCGCGATGTCGTTGCCGATCTCGTCTAGGTAGGTCTGATTGGCCTCGATGCCCGAGACGGCGGCGAGCAGGGAACGTGTAGCCATGGTTCCTCCTTCGTGGACCTGAGTGTGGGCCGGCGATGCCGGCGGTCGAGGTGGACGGGGGCGTCCTGGTGGTCGGAGCGGGCGCCGTCGCGGGAGCGGGCGCCGTCGCGGGAGCGGGCGCTCACGGCGCGGCGCTCACGGCGGTGACATCCGACAACTGCACCGAGGTGCCGCCGACTTCGAGCGTCGGTGTG
>JAJYYT010000441.1 GCA_021800645.1 Actinomycetes bacterium | reverse complement strand
CCGACGGCGGTGCGGAGGGTCCCTCTCACGGCCGGCCGGGCTTCGGCGCCTGCGCGGGGTCTGGAACGAGCGCCGGGTCGCGGTGCGGGGGCGCGGTCTGCGGGGCGGCGGGGGGGACCGCTCAGCGCGCCGCTCGGGGCCAAGCGACCGCGGGCCGCCAAATGCGCCGATCCAGCGGCGCTGGGCGCCTCGGGAGAGGCTGTGCCACCTACGTGGCGACACCAGACGACCCTCGGTCGGGGTCGCCCGGTAGACTCGGAACGACCGACTTTGGCTGGGAGGTCACGACGGCGCCGCTGGGAAGCCCCAGCGGCGTTGCCGCGTCGCCGGGCTCGTCCTCCACCGGCTCGACGTCGAGCACGGGCAGGAAGTCACGTTCAATCTCATCGCAGACATAGTGCGGAAACTCGCGCACGAGAAACTCGCGCAGCACGTCGCCGCGGCGGAGACGACGCCGATGAGCCTCTCCGTCGAGGGCGGCGGCGATCGCCTCGGGGAGGTTCACCGACATCGGAACGTTCCGCACGCGACCACTGTGCGCCCTTTGCCGCCGAGGCGTCGGAACCGAGCCCCTTTTTGGCGGGTGCTAGTCCGCGGGGCGGAATCGTGCGGGTGCTAGTCTCCGGTTATGCCGTCGAAACCGTCTCGGGCTGACGAGGAACTTGCCAGGCAGGCCACCGACGCCGGATATCCGACGAGCGCCGATCAGGTCCGGGAGCTGCACGAGCGAAGAGTGCTCCCCGAGAAGGTGGTCGTGCGCCGAGGCCACGGCATCACCGAGTCGAGGTACCCCAAGGGCACCCTTGACGTCCTCGCGGCGGTGCGACGGGAGATGGCGAAGCCCGACCGCGGGATGATCCGCCGCGCCGTTCTCTTCGCGTGGGTCAACGGCGCCAACGTGCGAAGCGACGCCCTGCTCGATGGGCTGCTCCGCATGGCGGACGATGGCCCGCGAGCGCTTCGGCGCCGTCCGCACCGGGCCGGCGAGCCCAGGCATGGAGCCGAGGCACTCGTGCCCGACCCCCGAGACCGGCAAGAGATTCTTCAGACCGTCGCCGAACTCTTGGCCGGTGAGCCGACGCCGGCAGGGCGCGCCCGGAGCGCGGCTGCACACGTCCTCGGGATCATGCGCCAGATCGGCCCCGCGATGACCGGCGGTAGGAACCTGCCGGTGCCAGCGGGAGGGTCGGCATCCCTGGCCGCAGCGATGGCGGGCGCCCCCGGCGAGGGTGATGCGGCGCTCGACCTGAGCGTGACCTCCATACGTGCCACGTTCGCATATCTACTCCCGAACCGACGCAGGACACTCGATCGCCTGCGGGATGGACTTCGGACCGCCTACGCAGGTCGGCTCAGCGACGCTGAGCTGCTCGGCATGATCATCGGGCAGGCGCACCAAGTCCTTGCGGGTCGGCGCCGGACGTAGCGCACCCCGCAGAACCCCCTGGTAACCGGCGCCGACCAAGCGTAGGGTGGCTCCGAACGGATAGTGCCGGGGCGCGGCTACCACCGCCCCCGGCGTGGCCCAAGAGGAGGAGCCTCATGGACGAAGTACACGTTACCCGTGCCATCCCCGTGCCGGCGAAGCCGACCGACCCCGACCCCATCGGCGAGGCCATACGCGCCATCGACGCAACGGGCCGTCGAGCAATCCGGCAGGTCTCCGCGGCGATGCTGGTCGCCCTCGTGGCGATCGCCGTCGTGGCAGTGCTGCTCGGCGCGCCGGTCCTGCCGCTGGCCATCGTGGTCGGGCTCGCCCTCGCGGCGAGCGTCCCCGGCGACGCGTTCCTGCGTCGTCTCCGGCGCTCGCGATGACCGCCCTGAGCGACCAGGACGTGGCTGAGCGCCTCGTAGCGCTCGAAGCCACCTACTCTCGCCCGACGGCCGGCGGCGTGGCGATCCTCGACGGCTACGGCGTGAAGCTCACGGTCGACGGGTCCGCCCTCGTGGCCGAAGACGGCACCGGCCCCTATCGGCGGACCCGACGCTTCGACAGGGCGACGCACGGGCTCTCGCGGATCGTGGTCGGCAACGTCACCGGGCACGTCACCTTCACAGCGCTGCGCTACTGCGAAGCGCTCGGCATCGGCGTCGTCGTGCTCGGCCCCGGCGACGAGGTGACGCTCACCTCGTCGCCGCGTGCGACCGACGACGCGAGGCTCCGGCGCATACAGGCAAAGGCGCCCGACCTCCCCGTCGGCCTAGACCTTGCCCGCTGGCTGATCGGAGAGAAGATCATCGGCGAAGCGAAGGTCCTCACGTCTCGCTTCGGCGCTGACGAGCAGGCGAGCACCCTCCTCGACCTCGCGGCGGCGCTCCAGGGCTGCGAGACCATCGAGCGCGTCATGCAGACCGAGGCGAGCGCGGCCGCGCTCTACTGGCAATCCTGGGTCGGGCGAGCGGAGGCCGTGCCCACGTTCACCCCGGCCGATCGCAAGCGCGTGCCCGCGCACTGGCTCCGCTACGACGGCAGGCGCAGCGTGCTCGCCTCGGTGAACGCGAACCGCCGGGCGGAGAGGCCGACGAACGGCGTCTTGAACTACCTCTTCGCTCTGCTCGAAACCGAAGCGCTCATGGCGTGTCACGCGGTCGGGCTCGACGCGGGGATGGGTCTCGTGCACGCGGACACCCGTTCACGAGCCTCGATGGCGCTCGACATCGTCGAGCCGGTGCGACCCGCGGTCGAAGAGATCGTGCTCGACCTGCTGGCGCATCGCACCTTCCGAAAGTCCGACTTCGCTCAGCTCCCCGATGGTCATTGCCGCCTCATGGCGCCGCTGACGCACGAGCTGTGCGAACAGCTTTCGAGGCTCCGCTCGCTCGTGGCGCCGATCGCGGAGAAGGTCGCCCACACGCTCGGAGACGCGCTCGCGGGCAAGTACGTGCCGGTCACCCCGCTCACCGGA
>JAJYYT010000440.1 GCA_021800645.1 Actinomycetes bacterium | reverse complement strand
GCATCACCCGACGGGAGTCCACGCCGAGATGGCGGAAGAGCCGGCCGAGCTCGTTGGCGAAGGACACCTTCGTCGCGTGGAAGGCGTTGCAGGCGTACTTGAGGCTCTCGGCCTCCCGGGTGCCGACAACCCGGAGCGGGACCGGGAGGAAGGCGAAGAGCTCGCGCATCGTCTCGGCAACGTGCTCGCTCTCGGTTCCGACCACGTGCAGCGGCGCGTCGTAGAAGTCCGCGATCGCCGACCCCTCCCGCAGGAACTCCGGGCACATCCCCACTCCGGCCCTCACCCCTGCCCCGGCGAGGCGCTGCCGGAGCAGGGGGAGCAGCACGCCGTCGACCGTCCCCGGGGGGACCGTGCTCCGCACCACCACGGCATGCCCACCGGCGGGGACCCTGGTCCCCGACGCCAGCACGTCTGCGATGTCCCCGACGGCTCGCTCCACCGCCCGAACGTCCGTGCTGCCGGTCGGCGAGGAGGGAGTCCCCACGCACACAAGGGAGGCGTCGGCGCCGGCCACGGCCGTCGCAGGGTCGGTCGTCGCCGACAGGTGCCCGCTCAGCGCGCCGGCTCGGACGAGCGCCCCGAGCTTCGGCTCGACGACCGGGGACTGCCCCCCGGCGACCAGCCGCACCTTTGTCGCGTCCACGTCGACGCCCACGACCTCGTGACCGTTGGCGGCCAGGGCCGCGGCCGTCACCGTGCCCACATAGCCGAGACCGAAGATCGCCACTCGCATGGCTCTCCCTCCGAGGACGCGCCGCGCTTCACCCTCATGGAGCAGCCCTCGTCCCTCCAAATACATCGCGTGCGCTCGACCCCACGGCGCCCGAGCCGGCGGACGCCGTGGGGTCGGAGGGCCCCCCGGCGTGCGTCGCCGCATGAGCCGCGGCTCGGAGCCCGAGCAAGCGACGTGCGTTGTCCCGGTACACCTGACGGAGCACCGGTGCGGGCAGGTCGAGCCCGTAGATCGGCCACCGACCCGACCACGGGCGGCGCTCGTCGGCGTAGGGGAACGCCTCGTCGGCCGTCTCGAGCAGCCGGAAGTAGGTCCGCAGGCTGTCGGGGTTGAACCCCAACGTGTCGGTGCCGAAGAGCACGCGATCGGGATGGCGGAGCGCCAGGTCGCGAGCGGCTCTCGGCTGCCGCCCGATCGAGTTGGCGGCGGCGGAGATGTCGATGGAGAGGTTCGGGTGCCGCCGGAGCATCGACGACAGGTACGCGAGGTTCTCGGCGTAGCACGCGTGGGCTGCGACGAACGACGTGCCGGGATTGGACGACACGACGCGCTCGAGGATGTCGAGCAGCCGCCGGAACTCGTCGATGCCTCCGGAGTGGCGGGAGAGGCGAGGATAGCGGAGCATCTCTTCGAGCCGCTCGTTGTGGCGATCGGCCGGGTGGAAGAAGGCGACCGGGTCGGCCACGTGGGCGAGGACGGGGATGCCGGCGTCGCCCGCCGCTGCCCAGACCGGGCCGAGGCGCGGATCGTCCAACCGGACCCTCCGTCCCTGGGCGCGGACCCACAAGCCGAGGTCCTTCCAGACCTTCAGACCTCGCGCCCCTGCGTCGACCGACCGCTGGAGCGAACGCACGAGGCGCGCCTCGCAGTCCCGCAGCTCGAGCAACCTCCAGTCGAGGTGGCAGAACGTGGCGAACCGGCCTGGATGGGCCCGGTCGTAGCGGTCGAGGTTCTCCTCGAGCTCCCGGCCCCAGCGCCCGTCGAGGTTGACGAGACGTTCGATGTTCATTGCATCCAGGCTGGCCACGAGCTCACCGACGTCCTGGACCTGCCACCGGCCAGAGGCACTGGTCCAACGCCCGAGGTGCGTGTGGAAGTCGACGGCGGGCACGGCGGCTCTCGCCGGGCCGGTGGCCGGCGCCTCCAGGGTCGACCGGGGTCCGTAGGCCCAGAGCGGAGGCGTGCGGAGGCGCCACGCGGCTTGACGAACCCTGACCAACGGTGCCCAGCCCCGGCGCCGGTACGGACCGGCGGGGCACGGGCCGTCGAGCTCGTCGCCCGGCGCCTCCGACGGCTGCTGGCAGTTGGCGACGCGGTCAGCTCCGGACGTCACTGCTGCTCAACTCCAGATGTCACGGGCGACGTTGAGCACCACCCGCGAGCCGAAGCGGTCGATCTTGATCGGAAGCTCCCGCATGTGCGAGAGGTGCTCACGGACCGTCGCCTGGTGCTCCATCGGAGCGACCACCAGGAGGAACCCGCCTCCGCCGGCGCCGGTCACCTTCGCTCCCACCGCTCCGGCGTCGAGCGCGGCGGCGATCGCCGAGTCGATCACCGCGTTCGACACGCCCGACGCCAGCTGGCGCTTGACCTCCCAGCTCCGCCGGACGGCCGGTCCCAGCGTCGACACGCTCCCGCTGCGCAGCCCGTCCACCGCTTCGCCGGCCAGGCTCCGCAGGAGGGTGAGGTGCTCCAGCGTGTCGTCGATGTTGGCTCGCTGCTCGCTCAGGATCACATCGGCGCTGCGGGTGATCCCGGTGTAGAAGAGGAGGAGCTGGGCTTGGAGGGCCCGCAAGTCGTCGAGCGGCAATGCCACCTCGTCGGCAACCACGCACTCGCCGGGGCCGAAGCGGAGGTCCCGTACGCCGCCGAACGCAGCGACGTACTGGTCCTGCTTGCCGATGTGCTTGCCGCACCGCTCGATCTCGATGGCGCAGGCGCGCTCCGCGAGCTCGGAGGCGGGAAGGCTCCGCCCGCGGTAGGCGAACAGGGCCTGCACCAGGCCGACGGTCAGCGACGACGACGAGCCCAGCCCCGACCCGGCTGACGGGATGTCCGCCAGGACCGTGAGCTCGACCGCTCGCTCGACGCCGGCCATCACCATGGCCTCTCGCACCAGGTCGTGCTGGATCTCGTCGACCTTTCCGACGATCTCCTTCTTCGAGTAGTTC
>JAJYYT010000439.1 GCA_021800645.1 Actinomycetes bacterium | reverse complement strand
GGATCGCCCGCGAGGTGGCGCGCCGGCTCCATCTGTTCGATGTCCGCACGGTCGCCTACGATCCCTACGTCTCTCGTACCGAGGACGGGACGGCGCTTCTCGCGCTGGACGAATTGTACGCGCAATCGGATCTCGTAAGCGTTCATGCGGCCGCGACCGCCGAGAACCACCACCTGGTCAACGCCGCGGCCTTTGCCCGGATGAAACGCGGCTCGTTTCTCATCAATGTCGCACGGGGCCCGCTGGTCGATGAGGCGGCGCTTCTCGCCGCGCTCGCCTCGGGACAACTCGCCGGAGCCGCCCTCGACGTCTACGAGACGGAGCCACCGACGAACCAGGAGCTCCTCGGGCACCCGAAGGTCATCGCGACGCCGCACATCGGGGCATCGACCCACGAGGCGCAGCGACGCGCCGGCCGCCAGGTCGTGGAGGAGATCCGCCGCGCGCTGCGCGGCGAGGCTCTCACGGCTCTCGTTCCCGCACCCGGAGGTCCCGGATGACGTTCGATCCGGAGACCGCGACGTTCCTCATCGCAGGTCCGGTTCGCATCCATCCGCGAGTGCTCCGCGCGATGACCGTGCCGAGCTTAAACCACCGCGGGGACTACTTTCACGCCGTCGTCGCCGAAATCCACGAGTTGCTCCCCATCCTTTTCGGTCCGTCCGGTCGGACCGTGATCCTGTCCGGCAGCGGCACGGCGGGACTCGAGGCGATGTATTCGGGCCTCGTTCCGAAAGAGGGCCGCACCCTCGTCCTGACGAACGGCAATTTCGGCGAGCGGACCGACGACATCGTCCGACGCTATGCGACGGACGTCACGACCCTCACCGCCCCGTGGGGGCAGCACATCCCGATCGACGCCGCGCGCGCCGAGCTCGAGAAAGGGGATGTCCACGCGGTCTGCGTGGTCCACAACGAGACGAGCGTGGGCCTCGCGAACGACCTTTCGCAGCTCGCTCCCTCGGTCCGGAAGTCCGGCGCGCTCTTCCTCGTCGACGGGATCAGCGCGATCGCCGGAATACCGGTCCCGGTCGCGGACTGGGGGATCGACGCGATCGTTGCCGGCAGCCAGAAGGGCCTTGCCGCGCCGGCCGGGCTCAGCCTTGTGCACCTCTCGGACCGTGCCGTCAAGACGCTGCACCCGGGGACGTTCTATCTCGATCTCGCGTCGCATCTCAAGGCCCTCGACAAGAACGACACTCCCTGGACGCCCGCGGTCCCGCTCTTCCTCGCGCTGCGCGAGGCCCTCCTCGTTCTCAAGGAGGAGGGCCTCGAGACCCGTCTTGCGCGCACCCACCGGCTCGCCGTGGCGGCGCGCGACGCCGTGAAGGCGCTCGGGCTCGAGCTGTTTCCCGACGCACGCTACGCCTCCGACACCGTGACCGCGGTCCGGAACCCGGATGGGCTGAACGACGCGCAGGTCCGCAAAGCCCTCGAGCGCGACTACAACGTTCTCGTGCAAGGAGGTCAGGGGGCGCTTACGGGCAAAATCTTCCGGATCGGACACATGGGGATCGCCGACTGGCCCGACCTGCTCGTCACGTTCGCGGCGCTGGAACGGATCCTCGGCAAGGCGGGCCGCCTGCCGCGACCGGGAGCGGCCCTCTCCGCGATCGTCGCCCAGATGCCCTGACGCGCTAGATGTCCACGATCAACCGCGCCCGCCCGTTCGGAAGGTCGACCCGCGCCTCGTGCAGCGTGATCGCCTTGACCTCGGTGCCCGCCGGATGCCGCAGGGGGTCGAACGTCTCCCCGCGGACGCTTGCGATCAGCGCGGTCGGAGGCTCGCCGAGCGTGCGGACCTCGATTTCGCGCGCGACGAATCCCTCGGTCTGCTCCAGCAGGAGCAGCTCCCCCAGGTAGGCGACCGCGAGGGAGACCGGATCCTCTCCCGAGGCGCTGACCGCGCGCTCGACGCGGGACCGGACCTTCCGTAGGTCCGTCATCAGCGCGAAGAGACCCAAGCCGAGCGCCTCGAACAGTTCGGCCGGGGTCGATCCCCGCGCCCAGATGCCGACATCGGCGGTGGTGGGAAAGCTCCCCCACCGACGGGTTCGCGGACGGCGCGGCATCCCCCCGGCACCCGTCGAGGAGTTTAAACGTAGAGCGGCTCCCGAGGGGATGTGCGGGCGAGCCTCGTGATCCCGACGCTCAACGAAGAGCGTTCCATCGGCCACGTGCTCGAAACGTTCCGCGGGGCGGTCGAGGCCGACGATCGGAACGCCGCGCCGGCCGACCGTATCGAGTGGGAAGTGCTCGTGATCGACGGTCGCTCGACCGATCGCACGGTCGAGGAGGCGCGCGCGCGGGGCGCTCGTGTCGTCGTCGAGCCCCGTCGGGGATACGGTCGCGCCTACCGCACCGGGTTCGCCTCCGCGAGCGGGGAGATCATCGCGACCTCGGATGGAGACGCGACCTACCCGGTCGAGACGATCCCCGGGCTGGTGCGCCGGCTGGAGCGCGAACATCTCGATTTCATCACCGGGAACCGCCTGGCCTATCTCGCCCCTCGGGCGATGTCGACCGAGCATCGGATCGGGAATCGGGTCCTTAACCTGACGACCGGTCTGCTGTACCACCGTTGGGTCGCGCGATTGCCGGAAGCGACGCTGCACGACAGCCAGAGCGGGTTGTGGGTCTTTCGCCGGAAGATCCTCGACCGCCTGCGGCTCACCCAGAGCGGCATGCAGCTCAGCGAGGAGATCAAGATCGAGGTGCTGATCCACGGACTGCGCGCCACCGAGGTGCCGATCCCCTACCGAGAGCGATGGGGGGCGCCGAAGCTGTCGAGCTGGAGGGACGGAATGGCGAACCTCCGCTTCCTGATCGCGAAGCGCGTCCAGCTCGAGCGGGAGCTGCGCGAAGAGCGAACCGATGCGGCACCCGCCTGATGGGGCCGCTTACTGGGTC
>JAJYYT010000438.1 GCA_021800645.1 Actinomycetes bacterium | reverse complement strand
CGAGCTTCCGCCGTGTTCGATATGCGACACCTTGAGTAGTTGGTCTCGGTCCTGTACCCCGGCCCCCACACGTTCTCGAGGAAGATCCTGCGCGTGCGACCTTCCCGGCGTGGCGAGCGAGGTACGCAAGGAAGTCGAACTCCTTCGGCGCGAGGTCGAGCGATCGGCCCTCGAGGGTCACCTCCCGACGTACGAGATCGAGTCGGAGGCGGCGTCAGTGGGCGAACTCCACCTTCGGCAGCACACGCGCCAGCCAACGGGGCTGGTGCCAGGCGGCGTGGCGGGTGAGGCGCAACAACGCCGGCAGGAGGACGAGCCGCACGACCAGCGCGTCGAGCGCGACAGCGACGGCGAGGATGACGCCCATCTCCTTCGGCGCGAGGGGCCCTGACAGGGCGAAGGTGAGGAACACGGCGATCATGACTGCCGCGGCCGACAGGACGACGCGTCCCGACGTCCTGACCGACCCGACCATCGAGTGTTCGGGGTCGGCGTGGGTCTCGTAGCGCTCCTTCGCCACCGAGAGGAGGAAGAGCGTGTAGTCCATGGCGACGCCGAAGACCATCGCCCCGAAGAACAGCGGAGCCCATGCGTCGACGAAGCCCTGCGGCCGGAAGTGGAGAAGTCCGGAAAGGTCGCCGTTCTGGAAGATGAGGCGGGCGATCCCGAATGCGCCGGCCACCGAGAGGCTCGTGACGACGACGCCGGCGAAGGCGACGAGAGGAGCGCCGAGGGCCACGAGCATGAGAAGGAAGCCAAGTCCGGCGAGCATCGCGAACACCACGGGCGTACGGCTGGCCAGTGCCTGCTCGAGGTCATAGTTCTCCGCCGCCGCACCACCGACGAGGGAGCCCGGGGGGAGACCGGCGCGGAGCCGCTCGATGGTGGCACCGGTCGCCGCGCTCGACGGTCCGCTCGCCGGCACCACCTGGTCGAGGACGAAGCCCCCGCTCGCCGGTCCCGGCAGCACCTCCGCCACGCCCGGTGTCTTCCTCGCCACCTCCAGCGCCGCCCTTGCGTCGGGCGAAGGGACCACCACCTGGAGCGTCCCCGGAAAGCCCTGGCCGAAGGCAGTCGAGACCTGCTCGTAGCCGATGCGGGCGTTGGCGGACGGCGGGACGATCGTGATCGACGGCATCGAGGTGCGGAGGCCGAAGACTGGCAGGGCGGCGAGTACGAGCAGCGACAGCCCGGCGATGGCGGCCGGCCAGGGATGTCTCCAGACGAAGCGCCCCCAGGAGTGCATGCGCTCCTCGAGCTTCCCGCCGGCCGGTCCCTGGCGTCGGGCCCGCCGGAGGCGGACCGGGACGGCGTTCACCCTCGTGCCGAGTCTGCCGAGGACAGCCGGGAGCAGCGTGAGCGTCGCGGCGAGGACGGCCACGACCGCGAGCATGATGCCGAGCGCCATGGAGCGGAAGGCGGGGCTCGGCACGATGAGGATCGACGCGAGTGAGGCGAGGACCGTCACGGCCGAGAAAGCGACCGCCTTGCCCGCCGTGGCGAGGGTCTCGGCGACCGCCTCCGCCGAGGTCGCACGGTCGCCCGGTTTGGCGATGCGGCGCTCGAGTGCAGCCCGGAAACGCACGACGAGGAAGAGGGCGTAGTCGATCCCGAGCGCGAGGGCGAACATGAGTGCGAAGTTGAGGGCCCAGATCGACACGGGCGCGAGGTGGTTAGCCAGGACGAGCGCCCCCGCAGCCACGAGCAGGCCGACCATCGTGAGCATGAGCGGCAAGCCGGCGGCGACGAGGCTCCCGAAGGCGATCACGAGGATGGCGAGGGTGACCGGCCAGGAGAGCATCTCCGAGCGCATCATCGCCGCGTGGTTGGCGGAGTTGAAGTCGGCCCAGAGAGCGCTGTCCCCCGTGAGCGTCACGGAGACCGCTCGTGTGCCTGACCGCGAGAGCGGCCCCGCCAGCCCGGAGGCGGCGGCGACCATCTGGTTCGTGTCTGCGGCCGCTCCGGCGACGACGACCGCCGTACGGCCGTCGGCCGAGATCGACACCCCGGGCCGCGGGGCGACGACCGTGCTCACGTCGTTGCTGGCTCTGAGCATCGATTCGACACGGGCGATGACCGCTCTTGCGGAAGGGTCGGCCGCGATCCGTCCCGAGTGATCCACGACGACGACCTGCAGGGCGCTCGCCCCGAGCCCGGCGAAGTCCTTACGGATGATCTGGCGGGCGTGTACCGACTGGCTCGTCGAGTCCTGCCACCCGGCACCGGCGAGGGCCGACTCGACCTTGGGGGCAAACGTGCCGAAGAGCACCAGCACGCCGAGCCAGCCGAGCAGCACGGGTCGTAGGTGCGTTCCCGTCCAGGTGCCGAGGCGGGCGAAGATGCCGCCTGGTACTCCAGCGGGCAGGGCGTCCATCACGGCGGTCGGCGACTCTGGGCTCGTCATCGTCTCTCTTTCTCGGGTCGTCGAAGGTCGGGCACTATACCCCCCTTGGTATCGGGTGCAAGATTCCTGCAGGGCAACCCGATCGCCGGCATCGCGGTTCACCCAGGGTGGGCGGGTCCTCCTCCGGTAGGTCTGGTCAGGTACACCGGTAGTGGCCCGGCCCCGGAGCGCTACCCCGGGGGGTAAGCTCGCTCTGTCGGGCAATGGCCGAGGATGCGGGGCTGGAGGTTCTGGTGGAGATCGAAGCGGAAGTTCTCGAAGGGGTCGTCAAGCGGCTTCGCCGCGCCCAGGGACAGATCGGCGGTGTGATCCGCATGATCGAGGAGGGCCGCGACTGTGCCGACGTGCTCACGCAGCTGGCTGCGGCGTCGCGCGCCTCGACCGGGCGGGTTTCAAGCTCGTCGCGAGCGGACTGCGCGAGTGCGCTCTCCGGCCCGACGGAGGCGCAGCGGGAATGCCCTCCGAGGAGGAGCTCGAGCGGCTGTTCCTGTCGCTCGCCTGATTCATCGAG
>JAJYYT010000437.1 GCA_021800645.1 Actinomycetes bacterium | reverse complement strand
GGCAGCGAAAGAGAGCGAACCTTCTCTTCGGGCCTGCAGGGTCGGGACAAGGGACGATCGACCCTACTGCGCTGTCGCGGCCGTCCCATAGTGGGAAGTGCCGGCGGTGTCGCACGTCGAGGAGGTCCCCGTGGCCGTCATCACCACGCCTGCATCGTCCGCGACCGGCGAGACGCCTCCGCCCGCCGGGAAGGGCCCCGCGGGATGGATCGCGGGCATTCTGGTCGCCGTGGCTGCGGTCGGCCTTGCGGCCGGCCTGCTCGTCGCAACGGCTGGCACAGGTCCCTCGACGACCCCGCCGACGACGGTTCCGAGCACGACGGCTCCTCCTGGAACCACGACGACGCTCCCCCCATCCACCACGGTGCCGCCCGTCATCCCGGGTGCGCTCGCGAGCGCCGTGTACCCGACACCGGCGTCAGGGATCCGCTTTGCCCATCCTGTCGCCGCCGCCCGGGCGTTCGCCGTCGATTACGTCGGCTTCGTGGACCCCGTTGTCGGCCCCTTCGACACGGCCGGCGGGGGGTCGGGGACGGTCGACGTGCGGGCGAGCGCGAGCGGGGCAGTCACGACCGTTGACCTGCATCGCATCACAGGCAGCTGGTGGGTCCTCGGGTCCTCGACGCCCGACATCCGCCTCGACACCCCCGCAGCGGCGGTGATCGCTTCACCTGTGCACGTACAGGGGACGAGCACGGCGTTCGAGGCCCGGGTCGACGTGGAGGTTCGCGAGGACGGCGCACGCTCCCCTGTCGGGGCGGGCAGCGTCATGGGTGGCTCGATGGGCACCATGGCTCCGTTCGACGGCGCCATCGCCTTCAGCTCCCCGCACGCGGCGCGAGGGGCACTGGTGCTCTACACGGTCTCCATGGAGAACGGCAACGTCTGGGAGGCGACGATCGTGAGGG
This sequence comes from Actinomycetes bacterium, assembly GCA_021800645.1. The sequence goes on along the minus strand of JAJYYT010000437.1, from coordinate 2,007 downwards.
TCGCCTTCGCCCCCACGCCGACGCTCGTCCCCACCTCGGCGTGCCCCAACTACGCCATGACCCGCCCGGTCCCGCCTCCTGGTGAGATGGTGGTGGCGGTCTTCTACTCGTGCGGCCTCGACGGTGCAGCTGTGCCGACCTACCGCCTGTACCTGAAGAGCGCGGCCCTGCTGCGCGTCACGCTCGACGAGCTGCTCGCCGGCCCGACCGCGGCGGAGCGGGCGGCCGGTCTTTCGAGCTGGTTCTCGGCGTCGACGGCCGGCTACGTCCGACAGGTCACCCTCGACGCCGGCCGAGCCACCGTGGACTTCGGCGACCTCCGCTCCGTCATCCCCAACGCGAGCACCAGCGCGGGGTCCCGTCTGCTGCTCTCCCAGCTCGATGCCACCGTCTTCCAGTTTCCAACGGTCACCTCGGTCATCTATCGCATCGACGGGAGCTGCCAGACCTTCGGCGAGTGGCTGCAGCTCGACGGGTGCCTGCCACGGACGCCGAGCACCTCCTCGTAGCCGAGCGAACGCCATGCAGCGTGCGTTGTCTCCTGCACCGCGCCCGAGACGGCGCCGCGTGCGGTCAGGGACGGTTGCTCACCAGACGCGACCCGGCGACCATCGCGAACGCGGCTGCGACGCCGACGCATCCCGCACCCACCCAGACCGCAGTGAACGACAGCGACGAGGCGACCACGCCGAAGACCAGGGGCCCGAGCGCCGTCCCGGCGCCCCCGCCCACCTGCACGATCGACGTCGCCTTCGCCTCGCTCCCGCGGTTCGAGCCGACGACGCCCAGATAGAACAGACCGCTCCACCCCCACCCGACACCGACCGCGACGGCCGCGCCGAGCGCGAAGACGGCTAGGAGGTGCTGGCTCGTGCCGACCGCCAAGAGCCCGCACCCGGCCGCGCCACCCAGCACCATGGCAGTGACCCACCTGAACGGTCTGGACACGAGCCGGTTCGCGACCGCGCCGAGGCCGACGCGGGCGAGGACCGCGACGCTGCTCACCACGGCCACGAGGATGCCGGCTGAAGCCGGACGGAACCCGATGCGGACCGCCGAGACGACCACGAAGGTCAGGACCGTGCTGGCGTAGCTTGTAGCGAGCCCCGAGCCGAGCATGAGCACGACCAGCGCTCGGAGGGGCGGAAGCGAAGACGGAGGCTGCTCGTTCCTCGGTTCCTCGTCGACCACCTCTCGCTCGAGCAGCACCGAGGTCACGAGCGCGGGCAGCATGGCGAGGAGGAACGCCCAGCGCCAGCCCACCGTGAGGGCGATGGTGGGCACCGCGAGACCTGCAAGCAAGCTCGACGCCGGTGAGACCGCTTGCTTCAGGCCCATGGCGCCGCCGAGCTTCCGCGCGGGCAACGCCGAGGCGAGGTACACGTTGATGGAGGGCTGCGCGATGCCCGCGGCTGCGCCCGAGACCGGCATGAGTGCGGCGAGGTGCCAGGCGCGGTTGCCGAGAAGGGCCATCCCGACGAGCAGCAGCCCGCCGCCGATCGTGGTCGCGCGGACGACCGCCAGGGGCCCGAACCGCCGGGAGAGCGCGGAGGCAGCCGGTGACGCGGCGACCCACCCGGCGAAGTACAACGCCACGAGGACGCCCAGGTACTCCGAGTCGATGCCGAGCGAGCGCTCGAGCTGGACCCCGAGCGGGCCGACCAGCGACACGGAGAGGGACACCGACAACATCGCGATCGCCCCTGCAGGAGCTACGCCGAGCGGACGGATACCGACCCACGAGCGGCGTGCGGCGTCCGTCGTCATCGCACCCGCGCGCTGCGGCCCGGGGGCTCGGCCAGGGACGTCCCGACCTGCGAGAGGGCCCAAGGCCCAGCCATGCAGGTCATCTCAGCGCTCCTATTGGTCGATCAGCCCACTATCCGCCGCACATCCCCCGCCCGCTTCACCAGCAAAATCTCAGTATTGGCATTCACCCGCACCAACACCGCCAGAAAATCCGCAAACGGCACCATATCAACAATAAACCGCCCCGCCTCATGCGCG
>JAJYYT010000436.1 GCA_021800645.1 Actinomycetes bacterium | reverse complement strand
TGAGGACGGGGAGGACGTGGACGAGCGCCGCGGCGTGGACGAGGAGGACGAGGAGGACGGCGGGTGAACGCTCCATGGGTGCACCGGCGGGCGGACCTGCCCGAACGAGTCCGGGTCTGGGAGGTCGGGCCGCGAGACGGCTTGCAAAACGAGCGCACCATCCTCTCCGCGCAGATCAAGGCTGAGCTCGTGACCCGCCTCGTCGGCGCGGGGCTCACCACGGTGGAGACGTCGAGCTTCGTGAACCCGGCGTGGGTCCCCCAGCTCGCCGACGCCGAGGAGGTCTTCGCGCTTCTGACGCCGCTTCGCGAGACCAGACCCGACGTCCACCTTCCCGCACTCGTCCCCAACCTGGCAGGGCTCGAGCGAGCGCGATCGTGCGGCGTGCGCGACGTGTGTGTGTTCGCGAGCGCCACCGAGACGTTCGCGCGCAAGAATCTGAACCGCTCTCGCGACGAGGCGCTCCGGATGTTCGCGCCGGTCGTCGCCGAGGCAAAGTCCGACGGCATGGCCGTGCGCGCGTACGTGTCGATGTGCTTCGGCGACCCCTGGGAGGGAGCGGTGGCGGAGGGTGACGTCGTCGGCGTCTGCGAGCGGCTCCTCGAGATGGGGACGGACGAGCTCAGCCTCGGCGACACGATCGGCGTCGCGACCACCGGACACGTGGTCGAGCTCCTGGACGCGCTCAGCCGAGCCGGGGTCCCCGCGACACGCCTTGCCGTCCACTTCCACGACACCTACGGGCAGGCGCTGGCCAACACGATGGCCGCCCTGGCCTGGGGAGTCACGACCGTCGACTCGTCGGCGGGCGGGATCGGCGGGTGCCCCTTCGCCAAGAGCGCCACCGGCAACCTCGCCACCGAGGACCTCTGCTGGGCGCTCGCCGGCGCGGGGGTCGAGACCGGCGTGAACCTCGATCAGCTGGTGGAGGTGTCGATGTGGATGGCCTCGCACCTCGGTCGCCCGAGCCCCTCCAAGGTCGTCCAAGCCAACCACCCGACCGAGGCCAACCACCCGACCGAGGCCAACCACCCGACCGAGGCACACCACCCGACCGAGGCACACCACCCGACCGAGGCACACCACCCGACGGAGGCATCCCGATGACGAGTGCGATCACAGTGGAGCTCGGCCCTGAGCACGAGGAGCTTCGCGCGACGGTCCGGCGGTTCGCTCGCGACGAGGTCGCGCGCGTGGCCGCCGAGTACTACGAACAGAAGGCCTTCCCATACCCGCTCGTCGAGAAGATGGGGGAGATGGGGCTCTTCGGCCTGCCGTTCCCCGAGGAGCTCGGTGGCATGGGAGGCGATTACTTCGCGCTGTGCCTCGCCCTCGAGGAGCTCGCTCGCGTCGACTCTTCGGTCGCTATCACGCTCGAGGCAGGCGTCGGACTCGGCGCGATGCCGATCTTCCGATTCGGCACCGACGCGCAGCGCCGCCGCTGGCTGCCCGACCTGTGCGCGGGCCGGACGCTCGGCGCCTTCGGCCTCACCGAGCCCGGCGGAGGCTCCGACGCGGGTGCGACGCGCACGACCGCGGTGCGCGAAGGCAACGAGTGGGTGGTGAACGGCTCCAAGGCGTTCATCACGAATTCGGGCACCGACATCACCGCGTTCGTGACGGTGACCGCGGTGACGGGCAGGGACGCAGAGGGCCGCCCATCCATCTCCAGCGTGATCGTTCCCTCCGGCACGCCGGGCTTCACCGTCGCCCCCGCCTACTCCAAGGTGGGGTGGTCCTCGTCGGACACCCATGAGCTCGCGTTCAGCGACTGCCGGGTCCCCGCCGACCACTTGCTCGGCGAGGAGGGACGCGGGTACGCGCAGTTCTTGTCGATCCTCGACGAAGGCAGGGTCGCCATCGCCGCCCTTTCCGTCGGCCTGGCCCAGGGATGCGTCGACGAGTGCGTGCGGTACCTCGGCGAGCGCGTCGCGTTCGGACGGAAGCTCGGCGAGTCCCAGGTCCTGCAGTTCAAGGTGGCAGACATGGACGCGCGCACTCATGTCGCGCGCCTGGCGTACTACGAGGCCGCACGGCTGCTGGTCGCCGGGAAGCCGTTCAAGCGGGAAGCCGCCATCGCGAAGCTCGTCGCGTCTGACGCGGCGATGGTGAACGCCCGGGAGGCGACCCAGATATTCGGCGGCTACGGCTTCATGAACGAGACGCCGGTCGGCCGCTTCTACCGGGACGCCAAGATCCTCGAGATCGGCGAGGGCACCTCGGAGGTGCAGCGGATGGTGATCGCCCGCCACCTGGGGATCGGCCGCGGCGCGTGATCCCGGCCCGCCGAGCATCGTTCGGCCCAGACCTCTCGCGCTCAGACTGAACGAATCATACACGCTATAGAGCCCAGTATCCGAATATCTTGTTGGACCCTTCACATGCAGGCGAATCGCCTCCATACTGAGCGTGTGACGGTCACCGGCGGTACGCGGCTCTTCTCCGACCTCGATCCAGGCGACCACTGGGCCGCTGACGTCCCGAGCGTGCACCTGTCCGGCGTCCAGGCGACCATCAGGGTGCTGATCGACACGCTGCGCGCGGACCGGGCCGCGGGCAGGCGGACCGCGGCATTCGTCTCGGGGTACCAGGGGTCGCCCCTCGCAGGCTTCGACAAGGAGCTCGAGACCGCCTTGCGCACCCACCTCGACGTGGAGATCGTCCACCGCCCGGCCGTCAACGAGGAGCTCGCGGCGACCGCGGTGATGGGCAGCCAGCTGGCGAGCACGCTCGGCTCCGCTCGCGTCGGCGGCGTCCTCGGCGTCTGGTACGGCAAGGCACCCGGTCTCGACCGGAGCATGGACGCGCTCGGGCACGCGAGCTTCGCGGGCGCGTCGGCGGACGGCGGCGCCCTCGCGATCGTCGGCGACGACCCCTCCGCCAAGTCCTCGACCCTGCCCAGTGCCTCGGAGGCCT
>JAJYYT010000435.1 GCA_021800645.1 Actinomycetes bacterium | reverse complement strand
GAACGTGACCGGGATCCGCCGCTGCCCCTGTGTCATGAAGACGATGCAGACGAGCAGGACGAGGGACACCGCGATGATGACGGCGAACTTGAAGGCCCCGCCCTCCTCGTAGAGGCCCTTCCCGCCCGAAGGGATCGAGGCGACGACGTTGGCGAAGATCAGGATCGACATCCCCTGGCCGATGCCCCGCTGGGTGATCAGCTCGGCGAGCCACATGACGAACGCGGTCCCGGCCGTGAGGCAGAGGACCATGAACGCGGCGAGCTGGATGCTGAACTTCGGGATCAGATTGATGCTGCTCCCGATGAGGGCGGTGTCGTGGCCGTGGAAGGCGTAGACGAGGCCGGTCGACTGCATGAGGGCGAGCGCGATCGTGAGGTAGCGCGTCGTCTGGGTGATCTTCTTCTGGCCGACCGCACCCTGGTCCCGCCACTCCTCGAGCTTCGGGATCACCGTCGCGAGGAGCTGGATGATGATCGAGCTCGTGATGTAGGGCATGACGCCGAGCCCGAAGATGGCCAGCCGGACGAGCGCACCGCCGGAGAACAGGTTCAGGAAGCCGAGCACGCCCGAGGAACCGGCGCTCGACTCGAGCTTCGTCAGCTGCGCCCAGCTGACCCCGGGGACCGGCACGTTGGCACCGACCTGGTAGATCGCGATGACGACGAGGGTGAACAGGACCTTGTTGCGAAGGTCCGCCACCCGGAAGATGTTGCCGAGGCGGGAGAGCATCGCGCTAACGGTTCGTGAGGGCGTTGCCGCGGGCGGGCGGGCGGCCAGCCGCGTACGGCAGGCCGACGCGCTCGACCGAGCCGCCTGCAGCGGTGATCGCCGCCTCCGCCGACGCCGAGAAGGCGTGCGCCCGCACGCGCACGGCCCGCGAGAGCTCCCCACGGCCGAGGACCTTCACGAGCGCGCCCTTGCGGACCAGTCCCGCCGCGACGAGCTCCTCGGGGCCGAGCTCGTCGACGCCGAGGGCCGCGAGCGCGTCGAGGTTCACCGGCGCGTACTCGATCCGGAACGGGTTCTTGAACCCGCGCAACTTCGGGATCCGCTGCATGAGCGGCAACTGGCCACCCTCGAAGCCGGCCGGCACCGTGTCGCGCGCCCGCTGGCCCTTGGTCCCGCGCCCGGCGGTCTTGCCGCCCTTTCCGGCGATGCCCCGCCCGACTCGGCGCTTCGCGCGCCGCGCGCCGGGGGGCGCCGCCAGGTCGTGGAGCTTCATTCCGACACCTCCTCGACCCTCACGAGATGGGGAACCCGAGCCAGCATCCCACGGATCTCGGGGCGGTCGGGTAGCTCGTTGGTCTTGCCGATGCCCCGCAGACCGAGCGCCCGCAGCGTGCCCCGATGCTTGGGCTTGGAGCCGATCTCCGAGCGGACCTGGGTCACCCGCAGCACCGTCATCGCGACCGCGCCTCAGTGTACAGCTCGGTCTCGCGCCGGCGCTCCCGGTACGCGCGCAGGACGCCGGTCGGGGTCACCTCGTCGGGGGCCTTCCCCCTGAGCGCGGCGACCTCGTCGGGTCGGCGCAACGCACGCAGACCTGCGACCGTCGCGTGCGCGACGTTGATGCCGTTCGAAGAACCAAGCGACTTGGCGAGGATGTCGTGGATGCCGGCCATCTCCAGGACCGCCCGCGCGGCCCCTCCCGCGATGACGCCGGTGCCGGGGGCCGCCGGCTTGAGCAGCACGCGGCCCGCGCCGCTCTCGCCGATAACCGGATGCGTGATCGTAGACCCGGCGAGAGGAACCTGGAAGAGGTTCTTGCGGGCCTCCTCGATGCCCTTCTGCACGGCGAGGCCGGCCTCCTTCGCCTTGCCGTAGCCGAGGCCGACCGTGCCGTTGCCGTCGCCGATGACCATGAGCGCGGCGAACGAGAACCGCCGTCCGCCCTTGACGACCTTGGCCACGCGGTTCACGCGGATGGTCCGCTCCTCGAATTGCACCTCGCTCATCAGAACTCCAGTCCTTCGCTGCGGGCGGCTTCGGCGAGTGCCGCGACACGGCCGTGGTACTTGAACCCGCCGCGGTCGAAGACGACCTTGCTCACCCCGGCCGCCTTCGCGCGGGTGGCGAGGAGACGGCCCACTGCTTCGGCAGCGCTCACGTTACCGCTCCCCGTCCCCGCCAGGACGTCGCGCAGCTCCCGGTCGGTCGTCGACGCTGCGGCCAGCGTGTGGCCGATCGAGTCGTCGATGACCTGGGCCGAGATGTGGCGGAGACTGCGGCTCACGGCGAGCCTGGGGCGCTCCGGCGTGCCGGACACCTTCTGGCGGACACGGGTGTGGCGCCGCATGCGCAGGGCTCTCTCGCGCTTCGTCCGGGCCATCACTTCGCCGCCTTCCCCGCCTTGCGCAGCACGCGCTCGCCCGCGTAGCGAACCCCCTTGCCCTTGTAGGGCTCGGGCTTGCGGATCTTGCGGATGTTCGCCGCCACCTGTCCCACGAGCTCCTTGTCGATCCCCCGCACGACGATGCGCGTCGGGGCGGGCACCTCGAAGCTGACCCCTTCCGGGGCGTCGACGACCACCGGATGGGAGAAGCCGAGCGCGAGCTCGATCGCCTGGGGGCTGCGCGCGGTCGCGCGGTAGCCCACGCCGACGATCTCGAGCTCCTTGGAGAATCCCTGGGTGACGCCGGTCACCATGTTCGCCACGAGCGAGCGCGTGAGCCCGTGCAGCGCGCGTTGCTCACGCTCGTCGTCCGCACGCGTGACGCTCAGCACGTCCCGGTCCTGGGTGACCGTGATCCCCCGGGGCAGCCGGCGCGCCAGGCGGCCTCCGGGGCCGGTGACGGTGACCCCGCCGTCCTCCAGCGCGACCGACACCCCCTCAGGGATCGGGATCGGGGCCCGCCCGATGCGGGACATCTACCGTCCTCCTTGGTTCTCGACGACACGTCTCGCCTCGCCGCAG
>JAJYYT010000434.1 GCA_021800645.1 Actinomycetes bacterium | reverse complement strand
GACGACAGGAGCCATCCGGACCGACTCAGCGCAGCGAACATTGCCGAGGTCCCTGGCCCCGGGGGGCGGTCCGGGGAGCCCTCGCGCTGGCCCCGGGGGGCGGTCCGGGTAGCTGCGCGGGGCCTCCGGGGAGGCCGATGACCACGGGGAAGGCGCTGGTCAGGGGGGAATTGGGTCAAACATGTGACCCCTTGGGCCGACTTCGGTAGGCTTTCAGCGGCCCCACGTCCGCGGCGTTGCAGCAGATGGCCGCATGGCCCGACCACCACTCGACGGACGGAGACATTCCCAAATGATCCGATTTCAGAACGTCACGAAGACGTATAAGAACGGCACGGTCGCGGTGCGTGATGTGTCGATCGAGATCGAGAAGGGGGAGTTCGTCTTCCTCGTCGGAGCGTCGGGGTCAGGCAAGACCACGCTGATCCGTCTTCTCTTGCGCGAGGAGCTCCCGGATTCGGGACGTATCTGGGAAGCGGGCCGCGACATCGTGCATCTTCCGAAGTGGCGCGTGCCTTACCTCCGGCGAAACATCGGCTGTGTATTCCAGGATTTCCGCCTGCTGCCGAACAAGACGGTCTTCGAGAACGTGGCATTTGCGCTCGAGGTGATCGGACGCCCGAAGCATGTCGTCGCGAACCAGGTGCCCCAGGTGCTCGATCTCGTCGGCCTCGCCAAGAAGAGGGACAACCTCCCCGGCGAGCTCTCGGGCGGCGAGCAGCAGCGGGTGGCCGTCGCCCGCGCGTTCGTCAACCGGCCGCTGATCCTGCTCGCGGACGAGCCCACCGGCAACCTCGACCCAGGGACCAGCCAGGGCATCATGCAGCTGCTGGACCGGATCAACCGGACCGGCACCACGGTCGTGGTCGCGACGCACGACGAGGTGCTCGTGAACTGGATGCGCCGGCGCGTGGTCGAGCTCGACCACGGGACGGTCGTGAGGGACCAGGCGCGTGGCGTCTACGGCATCGACGGCAGCCCGGCCGCCACCGCCGCAGCGGCGGCAGTGGCCACGGGGCCGGCCAGCGGCCGGGTCCCGGCGGTCGCCGTCGCCGGCGGCCGCGTTCCCGGGCGCGGTGGCCAGGGGAAGCGCTGATGCCGGTCTCGACCGAGTACGTCGCCAGGGAGACGGTATCGAACCTCTGGCGCAACCGTTTGATGACGATCGCTGCGGTGCTCACGGTCGCGGTGTCGCTCTCGCTCGTGGGCGCGGCGCTCCTCTTGAAGCAGGGGGCCGCCCGCGCGGAGGCCGAATGGCAGCGCGGCACCGAGGTGATGGTGTGGATGAAGCCGACAGCGACCAAGAGCGAGATCCACGCCGTCGGCAACGAGCTGCACGTCCTGCCCTACGTCGACAAGTGCGTGTTCCGCACACACCGGTACGACTACCTGGAGGCGAAGAGGCTCGTCGGGACAGTGTACGTGGAGTCCGGCGTGACGCCCAAGGAGACCCCCACGTCCTGGCGGTGCACGCCGGCACATCCCCAGGACGCGGCGGCCGTGATCCGCAGGTTCCACGGCCAGCCAGGGGTCATGCGGGTGACCGCACCGCTCCAGCAGATAAGGACCGAGCAGCACGTCATCAACATCTTGCAGTGGGTGTTCCTGCTCGTCGCGCTCGTGCTGCTGGTGTCGGCCGCAGTGCTGATCCTGAACACGATCCGAATGGCGATCTTCGCCCGGCGCCGGGAGGTGTCCGTGATGAAGCTCGTCGGAGCGACCAACTGGTTCATCCGGCTCCCGTTCATGTCCGAGGGCATGGTCCAGGGGCTGCTCGGCTCCGGGGTCGCCGCGGCGGTCGTCTACGGCCTCCATGTCGTGCTGGACCGGATCGGGTCGAGCACAACCGCGTCGGTGCTCGCCCAGATGCGCATGACCGGCTGGGAGGTGTTCGGCACCGACGCCGTGGTCATCGCGATCGGCGTGCTCATCGGTACCGGGGGATCGGCGATCGCGATCAGCCGGTTCCTCGACGTCTGAGCCGAGGGGCCGCAGCGGCGTCTGACCGAGCGGCCGCCTCGACGCCGCCTGCGGCACCCAGCGCGCTGCAAGGTCCTCGGCGAAGGTGGCGGCGAAGCGCGAGGCGCACGATGCCGCTGCCGGACGACCGTCCGGCTCTCCGAGCAAGGAGCGCCGATGAGCACGCACACCACTGTCACGGGCAACCTGACCCGCGACCCCGAGATCCGCTACACGAGAGACGGGCAGGCGAGCGTCGTCCTGGGCATCGCCGTCAACCGGCGGTGGCAGGACCGCGAGACCCGCGAGTGGGAGGAGGCGACCTCCTTCTTCGACGTCGTCTGCTGGCGGGACCTCGCCGAGCACGTCGCGATGAGCCTCGCCAAGGGCATGCGCGTCATGGTCTCGGGGCGGCTGGAGCAGCACAGCTGGGAGACCGAGCTCGGCGAGCGGCGCAGCAGGGTGGAGGTGGTCGCCGACGACATCGGGCCGAGCCTCCGCTTCGCCACGGCGGAGGTGCACCGCACCGAGCGTCCGGAGGCTGGCACGGACGTCGCGAGCCTCGAGACCGCGGACGCATGACCGGTGGTCTGGCTGCCGTTGATGGTGCCCGATGCGTCGTGGCCGATGCCGGCTCCCCTGGCCGCGGCAGCAGCCGGCGCGCTGCTCGCCTGCGCGTCCCAGCGGCGCCACTCGCATTCCCCGCGCGCGTCTTCTATTCGAAAGACGAGGTCTTCTCCCTCTGCGACGCCCTCGCACGAGCAGAGGCCGTGATGATCCGAGCGGGACAGCCCGAGGAGGCGGCGCGGGTCGCGGCCGCCTTCGAGCTGCTCGAGGGGGGCCTCGCCTGACGAGGCCGACCTTCTGGTCAGTCGGCTGAGCGCTCGAACTCGAGCGACAGGGAGTTCACGCAGTACCGGAGCCCGGTCTCCGTGGGGCCGTCGGGGAAGACGTGGCCGAGGTGGCCA
>JAJYYT010000433.1 GCA_021800645.1 Actinomycetes bacterium | reverse complement strand
ACGCACGACGACCGGCTCCGGCCCGGTGACAGGCCCGGAGGCACCAGTGGCCACCCACTGTCGATGAGAGGAGGCGCGCCATGACGGCGGTCCCACAGCTCTACCCCCCAGCAGAGGCGTCCCCCTTCGACCGGCTGGTCTGTGCCGTCGATGGGACGCCGGCCTCGCTCGAAGCGGCCCGTCAGGCGTGCCGGCTCGCTCCGGGACGCCCGCTCACCCTGGTGTGCGCCCTCGACACGCTCGAAGAGCTCGACCGGCCTGGTGAGATCCCGGCCCGGAGCCACCACCTGCGTCGGGTGGCAGAAGACATCGTCGAGCAGGCGCGTGCCGACCTGCGCCGCTCGGGAGCCGTCGGCGTCGTCGAGGTGGCCGTCGAGGAAGGACTGCTGGTCGACGTGCTGGCGTTCGTGACCGGGGGAGACGTCCGGACCCTGCTCGCCCTCGGCTCCCCACGGGGCAGCGTTCCTACGCCGGCCCACATGGCGGGGGTGCCTGACGAGCAGGTCTTCGCCCAGCACGAGCGTCTGGGCACCGTCGTGCGCCAGGCGCCGTGCTCGGTCCTCGTGGCGCGCCGCCCCCGCCGCTCGGCCGCCTTCCCGTCGGTCATCGCCGTGGGGCTCGACGGCTCGGAGACGTCGCTGCGGGCGTATGCCGTGGCCATCCGACTGAGCGATGCCACGGGTGCCGCCCTTCGTTACGTCGTCGCCCTCGGCGGCAAGGGCGTCGATATGGACACCCTCCAGGCCGTCGTGCCCGAGCTTCCTCTCTCCTCGGTCGACCAACGATCGCCAGTACGTGCGCTGGTCGCGTCGGACGCCGACCTCGTCGTCGTGGGACACCGCGGTCTCCACGGGCTACGCGCCCTGGGGAGCGTCGGTGAACGGGTGGTGGCCCGGAGCCCGGCGTCGGTGCTCGTCGTGCGCTGACGACGGCGTCCGTCGCTCGCCAGGGGGCGACCAGTGGTCACGAGCGTGGGAGGGGTGCCCGCAGGTTGCCGACGGACAGCTGGTGTGAGAGGGCCTGCGCCGCTCTCCGCACGGCGGGTCCGGTGGCGTCGAGGTCGAAGCCTCCCGCCGACCCGGTGACCGAGATGGCGGCGACAGCGCGGCGGTCGACGATCACCGGGCTGGCCACGCACGCCAGGCCGAGGCGGGCCTCCTCGTGCTCCACGGCGATCGACGATGACCGGATGCGCATGAGCTCGGAGCGAAAGACGCCAGCGTCGGTGATCGAGTTGCGTGTCCGCCGGGGGAGCCCCGCCCGCAGCACCTCGGCCAGCGCGACCGGGTTGAAGGCGAGCAGTGCCTTGCCGAGCGCCGTGCACGAGGCGGGGACGCGACCAGCCACCGGCGAGGCCACCCGCTGGTGGCCCTGGCGCCCGATGCGGGAGAGGTAGAGCACGTCGTGCCCGAGGAGGACGCCGAGCTGGGTCAGCAGGTGCGTGCGCTCGACGAGCGCTTCGAGGTGGGGACGGGCCTCGTCCTCGAGCCGCCGCTGGCGAAGGGCGATCCCGCCCAGCTCGAAGAGGCGCAGGCCGAGCCGGTAGCCGTCGGGCTCGGTCTCGACCGCGCCGACCTGCTGGAGCTCGGCGGCCAGCCGGTGGACCGTCGACTTGGGCAGGCCGGTCCCTCGCGCCACGTCGCGGACCGTCGAGGGTCCTTCGGCGCCGGCCAGGTAGGCGAGCACCTGCCAAGACTTGGCCAGAGACGTGCTCACCGGGCCGGCCTCACCGGGCCGGCAGTGGTGACGCTTCGGTAACCAACTGTCCCACGATGCGGGACAGATTACTGGATCGACGTACCTCGGGTGTCGTCTACTGGCTGAGGCACGGGTGCAGCGTCCGGCTCTCGCGAAGTGATCCCCTCGCATCGCGGACCGGACGGCCCCGGGCCGAGGGCCGCCGTCGATCGACGCGAGGCCCGAGCACGCGATCGAGAGGAGGCCCGTGGCGATCGACGGTTTCATCGGCCAGTTCACCGACCCGGATCCGGGGGAGACCGAAGAGTGGCTGCAGTCGCTCCGTTCCGTGGTCGACGGCAAGGGCAGCCACCGGGCCGGGTACCTGCTCGCCCAGCTCGAACAGGAGGCCCGCCGCGTCCACGTGGGTGCGGCCGACTCGCTCTCGACCCCGTACGTCAACACGATCCCCCCTCGAGACGAGCCGCCCTACCCTGGCGACCTCGCCCTCGAGCGGCGCCTGCGGGCGCTGGCCCGCTGGAACGCTGCCGCCATGGTCGTCAACGCCAACCACCAGGCCGACGGCATCGGTGGCCATCTGGCCTCCTACGCGTCGGCAGCGGCCCTCTACGAGGTGGGCTTCAACCACTTTTTCCGGGGGAGGACCGACGACCAGGTCGGCGACCACGTCTACGTGCAGGGGCACGCTTCTCCGGGTATCTACGCCCGAGCCTTCCTCGAAGGTCGGCTCAGCGAGCACGACCTCGACGGGTTCCGGCGTGAGCTCTCCGCCGACGGTCTGCCGAGCTATCCGCATCCGCGGCTGCGCAGCGACTTCTGGGAGTTCCCGACGGTGTCCATGGGCCTCGGGCCGATCAACTCCATCTACCAGGCCCGGTTCAACCGTTACCTCGCTCACCGCGGGATCGACGACACCGAGGACTCGCGGGTGTGGTGCTTCCTCGGCGACGGCGAGTGCGACGAGCCCGAGACCCTCGGCGCCATCGGCCTGGCCGGCCGCGAGCAGCTCGACAACCTGGTCTGGGTGGTCAACTGCAACCTGCAGCGGCTCGACGGCCCGGTGCGCGGCAACGGGAAGATCATCCAGGAGCTCGAGTCGGCCTTCCGCGGCGCAGGGTGGAACGTCGTCAAGGTGGTCTGGGGCAGCGCCTGGGACCCGCTGATCGCCGCCGACGTCGACGGCGTGCTCGTCGACCGGATGGGCACCACGGTCGACGGCGCGTACCAGCGAT
>JAJYYT010000432.1 GCA_021800645.1 Actinomycetes bacterium | reverse complement strand
CCCGGCGACGAAGAGGAGGACCCCGTGCGCCTTGTCGATCTCACCCATCCTTGGGGCCTGCACACGCCCGGCTGGGTCGGGTACGCGGGCGGGAAGATTTACTACACGCAGACCCTGCAGACGAACAGGATCGTCTCGCAGCGGATCGAGACGTCGCTCCACACGGGCACCCACCTCGACGGACCGATGCACGCGGCGGATGGCGGCCTCGACATGGCCTCGCTGCCGCTCGAAAAGCTCGTGCATGAGGGCGTCGTCGTCGACGTCTCGGACGTGTGCAAGGACTGGGACGTCATCAAGCCCGAGCACATCACCTCCAAGGTGGAAGTGAAACGGGGAGACATCCTCATCATCCACACCGGGTTCCACCGGTACTTCCAGGGTGCGCCAAAGCAGGACCTCGTCCGGTATTTCTGCATGCACCCGGGCGGCGGGGTCGAGCTCGCGGAATGGATGCTGGACCGCGAGATCGCCTGGTGGGGGATCGACGCTGGTTCGGGCGACCATCCCATGAACACGACGATCCGGACGATGCGCCCCGACCTGGCGCGGCGCTTCGAGGAGCACGCGGAGAAGAGCTGCCTCGAGTTCTTCGGCGAATATGAGTACACCCACCACCTGAGCGGCCGCCGTGTCAAGGAGGACCTCTTCCCGATGCACTACCTCGCCTTCCCGGCCGGGTGCATCCACGCGGAAAACGTGGGGGGCACAATCGACGCCATCCTGAACACGCGTTGCGTCATCGGTGCCTTCCCGTGGAAGTTCGAAGGCGGCGAGGCCTGTCCCTGCCGGATCATCGCCTTCCTCGACGTCCCCGAGAACGAGGTCCGCGAGCTGGCCGGACAGTCGGGCGTGTGCCCGGCGCCCTAACTCCGGAGCCGTGTGCCGGCGATGCCGTCCTCGAGCGGGACGCGCAGCGCGTCGAGCACGCGCGGCACCATCACGTACGCGGCACCGGTGACGACCAACTCCACGTACCCTTCCGCCCCCCAGGTCTTCACCGCCTCGGCGACGAGCGCGTCGGGCACTGTCCCGTCGACGATCGCGTCGGCGAGCTCGAGCGCGACCAGTTCGGCCGCGTCGAAGAACTCCGGGGCGCTCGGCCAACCCTTTACCGCGGCGACCTTTTCATCGGGCACCCCCGCGCTCCGCGCCATACGGACGTGGTGCGCCCACTCGTAGTCCGAGCCGCTCCGCACTCCGGTGCGCAGGATCATCAGCTCACGCAGCGCGCGCGGCGTGCCGCACCGGTCGCGCAGGTCCCACAGAAAGTGGAGCCACGCGTCGACCATGACGGGCGAGTTCGCGAGCGCCCGGTAGAGGTTCACCTGCGCGGCGCCGCGGTCGCGCAGGACGTCTGCGACGTTGTCCGGCAGGCCGGCCAGGGGGACGGGACGAGCATCCATCGTCCAGCCACGGTAGCGGCGGGAGTGGAGCTGCGCCAAGACGTAGAGTCGTTGCGCGATCGGCAGGAGACCCGATGAGCGCGACCGGAGAACAGGTCCATGGGCCGACGCGCGCAGCGCCGGGTTCCCAGGGCGATGGAACCCCGGCGCGGCGGGCGATCGGCTGGATAGGATTCGGCGCCATCGGCCTCCCGATGGCCGCCCGGGCCGTCGCCGCCGGCTGGACCGTCCTGGGCTTCGACCCTTCCCCGATGAAGCAGGAGGCCGCCCGGGCGGCTGGCATCAACGTCGTGCCGAGCACGACAGATGCGGCCTCCCAGGCCGAGGGTCTCGTGGTCTGTGTGGTCCGCACGCTCGAACAGGTCGACTCGGCGCTCCTCGGTGAGGGCGAAGGTGTGTTGCGCCGGGACGATCCTCCCCTAGGGGTGGTCATGAGCACCGTTGGCGCGCTTGGGCTGGAAGAGCTCGCCGAACGGGCCTCGCGCGTGGGCGGCAGGGTCGTCGACGCGCCGATCCTCGGCAATCCGCATGGCGCAGCGGCAGGCGCCCTCACGATCCTCGTATCCGGATGGCGTGACGACGTCGCCTCCGTCCGTCCCCTCTTCGACGACATCGCGCGCTCGGTCGTCGTCCTCGGCGAGGCCGTCGGTCTCGCGCAGACCGTGAAGACGGTGTCGCAACTCCGCCAGATCGCCGGGATGCTGGCGACCATCGAGGGCGTTGAGCTCGCAGTCCGACGTGGGGCGGACGAGCAGGTGGTGTTGGACGTCCTGCATGCGACCGAGCCGTCCTGGGCGACTGACAACTGGGTGTACGCGAGCGAACTGTGGTCGCACCGTGACCGGACCACGTCGCTCGGCATCTTCGCGAAGGACCTCGCTGCCGCCGTCTCCGACGCGGAGGCGGTGGATGTCGACGTGCCGATCGCCCGGGAAGCTCATCGCGTCATCGAGTCGCGCCTCGCTGACGGCGGCGGGGGGTGCTGATCGTCGCTCACGCGTCTCCCACGCGCCGCCTGCGTGTCGCCCCAGGCCTCCCCGCCGATCGGGATGGAGCGTCGATATAATAAATGTCGATATAAATAAATCTTGTTGCGGCCGACGGTATAGGCTGCACTCGAGTGCCGAGGGGTGCCGTGCCGATGGTCGGTGATCGATGGGCGGGCGGTGAGCGTCGAACCGCGCTTACCGACATCGGGGGACCGTTGACGCGCACCGACTGGGCCGAGCAGGTGATCCGCAACGAGATCCTGACCGGTGCCCTCCGTCCCGGGCAGCGGCTCAAGATGGCCGAGCTCCAGGAGCGTTACCCGGGCCTGAGCCCGACGCCGCTCCGGGACGCGTTGAGCCGGCTCTCGGGAACGGGTCTCGTCGAGTTCCTGCCGAACCGGGGGATTCGGGTTGCGGCGAGCTCCATCGAAGAGCTGCGCGACGTCTATGCGAACCGGCTGCTGCTCGAGACGGTCGCCTTCGAACGCTCCTTCGACCAGCTGGACGAGAGCTGGCGGGACGAGGTGTGCCACGCG
>JAJYYT010000431.1 GCA_021800645.1 Actinomycetes bacterium | reverse complement strand
GCCGCGATCGCCTCGGTGTTCATCGGTGCTGCCTGGCAGCGCTGCCGGGTGCACTTCATGCGGAACGTGCTCGCCCGCGTCCCGAAGGCCTCTTCTGAGATGGTGGCGGCCGCCATCCGGACGATCTTCGCCCAGCCCGACGCCGAGCACGTGCGAAGCCAGCTCGCCGAGGTGACCCACATGCTCGAGACGAGGTTCCCCGACGTCGCCGAGATGCTCGACCGGGCGGCCGAGGAGCTCTTGGCGTTCAGCTCGTTCCCGGTCGCCCACTGGAAGAAGATCTGGTCGACGAACCCGCTATCTGTTAACCGGCCATCGACGCTGCCGGTCGCCCGCGCCGTCTGACGGTCCACCAGTCGGCCCGCGGCGCAGGACATCATCCTGAGCCTGCGAAGGAGGCTGACGGTGACGGTGAAGGTCGATCGGACAGAGGACGGGTTCGCGCTCTCAGGGTCCTGGGAGGGGATCGAGCCGGCGAACCGCTTCCTCGCTCACCTCCTCACGCGGCGCTTCTCGGTGGCGACGGTGCGCGCCTACGCGTTCGACCTGCTGAACCTCGCTCGGTTCTTGGAGGAGCGCTCGATCGGTCTCGAGGCGGTCGTGCCGACGGACGTCTTCGACTGGATCGACTGGCAGAGCGCGCGGGCGCGAGGCGATGGCAAGGTCGTGGCACTGCGCAGCGGACGGGGTGCCGCACCGGCGTCGATCAACCGGCGCGTCGCCGCGATGCGAGCGTTGTTCGAATACCTCGTCATGGCCGGCGCCCGCGAGGAGAACCCCGTGCCAACCGCACGACGCGGCCAGGGACTGCGCCCGAAGGCCCGGGGCATGCTCGGTCACCTCGGCCCAGGCCGCTCACGGCGCGGTGGCCGGATCGTTCGTGAGCAGCGCCGCCTGCCCGAGGCGCTCGAGGGGGCCGACGTCTCGGCGTTCCTCACCGACCTCTTCACCCACCGGGACCGGGCGATCGTGCTCGCCATGGTGCTCGGGGGGCTTCGTGCCGGCGAGGTCCGCTCGCTCAAGCTCGCCGACGTCGACCAGGCGCGTCACCAGCTGCGGATCGTCGGCAAGGGCGGACGCGAGCGGATCATCCCGGTCGACCGGCCCTTCTTTACCGAGCTTGCCGCCTACCTGCGCGACGAGCGGCCACCGGGGCTTCCCACCCCCGAGTGCTTCGTCGTGCTCCACGGCCCGACGGCCGGCCGCGGCCTCACCGAGGCCGGGCTGCGCAGCCTGTTCCGCCATCACCGCAGCACCTCGGGAGCGACCCGCGTGCGGCCGCACCGCCTCCGGCACACCTATGGCACCGAGCTGGCGGCGGCCGGCATCGACCTCCTCGTGCTGCGTGAGCTGATGGGGCATGTCTCGCCGGAGACGACTGCCGGCTACGTCCACCTCTCGAACGAGCACGTCGCCGCCGAGTACGCCGCGGCCCGCACGGTGATCGGGCGATGACCGCCCCGGTTGCCCGCTTCGCGACCGAGAACGACCACCCCCTCCTCGATGACTACGCGCGCTTCTGCTACGAGCTCGAGCTGACCGACCGGGCGCTTCGGGACCGGCTGCATCTCGCGAGGAACTTCCTCGCCCACCACCCAGATCTCGAGGTCTGGATGGCTCGGCCAACGAGGACCCGCCTCGCTGACCTTTCCCGGATCAGGGCGTGGTCGTTCCTCTCCTGGGCGGGGCTCGCCGGCAGGCTCCAGCTCGACTTGGACCTGCTCTGCGCGAAGAACTTTGGCTCGATGAGCGCGACGATCCGCCAGCTCCAGCCCGGGGCCTTCTGTCAGCTCTGGGAGAGGGCTCGACGTCTCGGCTGGAGCTACTACTGGTCGCGAAGCGTCATCGACCAGTTCGTCCCCGGCGTGCTCGCCTGGTCGGCGACGAGGATTGAGCAGATCTCAGGCGAGCTCCTCGATGCCTTCGAGGTGGCGCTCAGCGAGGTGGAGAGCGCTTCGGCGACGACGCGCCGTCAGTGGCACGGCCGGCTGTTCGGGCTCCGACAGCTCCTCTTCGAAGGCGGACAGCTCGACGTGCCGCCCGTGCGCGGCGTGCGCGGTGCGTCGGTCGAGGAACGGCTCGCCGTGGTCCCAGCAGCAGAGATTCGCCGGGCGATCGTCCGCTACATCGAGGCTCGTTCCGCCGTGCTCTCGCGCTCGTCCATCGACGGTCTCGTCGGCGACCTCATCCCCTTCGGCTGCTTCCTTGGCGAGCACTTTCCCGAGGTCTCCTCGCTGCGCGGGCTCGAGCGCCACCACGTCGAGTCCTTCCTCGCCTGGAACCGGAGGAGGACCTGGCGCGGGCGGGTCGCTCGCGACCAGCTGGTGTCCGCCAACGTCGTCCACCGCACAGTCCTCAGCGTGCGCAACTTCCTCGACGACCTCACCTTGTGGGGATGGGCCGAGCGACCGAGAAGACGGCTCGTGTTCGCGGCGGACGTCCCCCGCCTTCCCCGGCCGCTTCCTCGTGCCCTTGCCCCCGATGTTGACGCCGCGCTCATGGCGGCCGTCGCAAAGCTCGAGGATCACTTCGCCTGCTCCGCCATCCTCCTCCTACGAAGAGCGGGGCTGCGGCTCGGTGAGTGCCTCGATCTCGAGCTGTCCTGCATCGTCGACTACGGGCCGACCGGCACCTGGCTTCGTGTCCCGCTCGGCAAGCTCGGCACCGAACGATCGGTTCCGCTCGACGCGAAGACCATCGCCGCGCTCGATGCCTGGACCGCCGAGCGCGGCGTCCAGCGGGCACACCCGCACCCGAAGACCGGCAAGCCGACGGACTACCTCTTCGCCGAGCACGGACGGCGGCTCGGGCCCTGGAGGGTTCGCCGAGCGCTGCGCGAGGCGGCGGCGACGGCAGGGCTCGTCGGACCCGACGGCGAGGTCCTCAACGTGACCCCGCACAAGCTCCGGCACACCTACGCCACCGAGCTCGCC
>JAJYYT010000019.1 GCA_021800645.1 Actinomycetes bacterium | reverse complement strand
TCCCGGCGGCCGGGCAGGACCTCGAGGAAGAACCGCGCGTTGTCCTCTCTGAACGCGAGCCACCGTGCCGGCACCTCGTCGTCTCGGTAGATCGCCTCGACGGGGCATGCCCCTTCGCACGCGCCGCAGCCGATGCACTCGTCCGGGTGCACGTACACGGCTCGAGCGCCTTCGTAGATGCAGTCGACCGGGCACACGTCGATGCAGCCACGATCGAGCACGTCGATGCAGGGGGCGGTGACGACGAAGATCACCGGTCCCTCGCCTTGGCCAGCGCACGGTACTCGCGCGCTCGGAGACGATGGAGCCGCGGATCGCGTCCTGGACCATCTCCGAGAGGCCCTGGGACTCGTCGATCGACGGAGACAGCCTCTCGAGCAGGGCCGCCGAGGCCGCCGCCTCGAGCGCCCGGCGGACTCGGTGCACGAGATCTCGTATCCAGCACTTCGGTACACCATGTCCTCTACACTGCCGCCGGTCAAGTCCCGCAGGTGAGGCAAAAGGCAAGCAGGCAAAAGAGCTACAAGAGAGGAACGAGGCCGTTGCCCGTCGATTACGTGCTGGAAGACCACGTCGCGTGGGTCACGCTCAACCGACCGGAGCGACGCAATGCCCTCGACGCCGCGATGCATGCCGAGCTCGCTTCGATCTGGGCCGAGATCGAAGCGAGCGCTGACGCGCGGGTCGTGGTGCTCACGGGGGCAGGCGACCAGGCGTTCTGCGCAGGCGACGACATGAAGAGCGAAGGGGGCAAGACCGGGACGGACTACTGGCTGGACTTGCGTCCTGACGGCTTCGGTCATCTGACGCTGCGCCGGACGCTCTCGGTCCCCGTCCTCGCCCGCGTCAACGGCCACGCGCTCGGCGGCGGGTTGGAGCTGGTGTGCGGGTGCGACCTCGCGGTCGCCGCGGACAGTGCGGAGTTCGGCTTCGTAGAGCCCCGACTGGGCCGCCTCCCGCTCGACGGGGGGATCGTCGCCCTCGTGCGCCAGCTCCCTGCCAAGTGGGCCATGGAGGTCCTTTTGACGGGACGCCGGTTCACGGCAGAGGAAGCGGCCCGTCTGGCGCTCGTGAACGAGGTCGTCCGCCCGGACGAGCTGGACGCCGCGGTCGAACGATGGCTCGGCTGGCTGCTCGCCTGCGCGCCGCTCTCGCTCCGGGCGATCAAGGCGGTCACGAAGGCCACGGAGGGCATGACGGCTCGCCACGCACGGCTCCAGCAGGTGCCCGAACTGCTCGCATGCCTCGGGTCGAACGACGGGCGTGAAGGCGTCCAGGCGTTCCTCGAGAAGCGCGCGCCGAGATGGACCGGCACCTGACGCCGAGCACGTCCACCGGCGCCGACCACGCGACCGACCCCAAGCTCGCGCTACTCGGTAGGGTGTGGGCCGTCCAAGGCCGATCGGGAGGCTCACCGTGGACGTCCAGCCGATCCTGCGCGAGCTGTTCCAACGGTCCGACCTGCCGAGGACCGCGCTCCTCCCCGGAGACCCGGGTCGCGTCGACCTCATCTGCCGGAACTGGACCGACACCGAAGAGGTGCACGCCGTGCGTGGGTACCGTGCCGCCCTCGGACGGCTGACATCGGTCCCCATCGCTGCGATCTCCACCGGGATCGGGGGACCTTCGAGCGAGCTCGTCGTCGCCGAGGCGGCCGCGCTCGGCTTCACCTCCCTCATCCGCGTCGGGACGAGCGGGAGCCTTCACGAGCGCGTACGTCCCGGCGACCTCGTGATCAACGAAGCGTCCGTCCGCCTGGACGGCACCTCGGAGCTGTACGCACGAGCCACGTACCCCGCCGCCGCCGACCACAGGGTCACCGCAGCGCTCTGCGACGCTGCCGCCGCGTTGGGATGCACCTACCACGTGGGGGTCGGCTGCACCTCGGCGTCGTTCTTCGCCGGGCAGGAACGCGCGACCCCCCAGGGATACCTACCGCCGGCCGCGCACGGCCTCATGGAGGAGATGCGCGCGCTCAGCGTGCTGAACTTCGAGGAGGAAGCTGCGACGCTCTTCGTCCTCGGCCGCCTCCTTGGCGTGCAGACGGGCGCTGTGCTCGCGATCATCGGCAACCGTGTCTCGGGCGACTACCCGGACCCGACCGAGGCGGTTCGGCGCGCGGTCGACGTCGCGAACCGGGCGGCGGTGCTGCTGCACGCTCGGACGGCCGTCGAGGCACCGAAGCGAGCCGGGGAGACGGCCACGTGAGCCACGTGAGCGCTCCACCTGGCTGGGGATGCCGGCTCATCCGTGAGGCCGCGACGTACCGGGACGGCGTGATCTCCATCCTCGACCGCAGACGGTACCCCCTCGACGTCGTCCGGGTCGACTGCCGGAGCGTGGAGGAGGCCGCCGCCGCGATCGAGCAGATGGTGACCCAGAGCGCCGGTCCCGCTCGCGTGGCCGCGTACGCGATGTGCCTCGCGGCGAGGGAGCCGGCTGCCAACGGCGAGACACGCGCACGCCACCTGGCGGACGCCGCGACGCGCCTCGTCGACACCCGTCCGACGAACGACCAGATCGCGAACGTCGTGAACGAGATCCGAGCGTTCGCCTCCGCCGCGCCCGGCGGAGGGACCGAGGAGGAGATCCTCGGGTTCCTCGAGAGCCGCTGGCGCGCGCGCGACGCCGAGCTGCGGCTGCTCGGCTCTTCGGGGGCCGACGTCGTACCGCCGACAGGACGCGTCCTCACGCACTGCTGGGCGGAGCACGGGCTGATCGCAGTGCTCGAGGCGTGCATCGCGCGCGGGGACCATCCCGGCGTCTACTGCACGGAGACCCGGCCCTACCTCCAGGGTGCGCGCCTCACGGCATCGAGCGTCATGGAGCTCGGGCTCGAGGCAACCGTGGTGACCGACGGCATGGCCCCGTGGCTCATGGCCCAAGGAATGGTCGACGTGGTCGTCGTGGGCGCCGACCGTGTGGCCGCCGACGGATCGGTGGTGAACAAGATCGGCACCCTTTCGGTCGCGCTCGGCGCCAAGCATGCCGGGATCCCCTTCTATGCGTGCATCGTCGAGCCGGACCTTTCGGTCGCCACCGGAAGCCAGGTCGCCATCGAGGCGCGCGACCCCGCGGAAGTGCTGAGCTGTCTGGGCGTGCGCACGGCTGCCCCAGGCTCGCACGGCTGGTACCCGGCCTTCGACGTCACCCCGGCCGAGCTCGTGACCGGTCTCATCACCCCGCGAGGGGTCCTCGCCCCGCCGGACCTCGCCGGAGCCTTCGATGACACGTCCCGGAGCGTGGCCGGCGGCGCGCCGGCGAACGCCGCGGCGGACCGCCTTCAGAGCTCCCGCCTCACTCGCCGTAGCGGCGCCTGCGCATCTCCTCCCACACGGCGTCGAGCTCGACCCCGGTGAGGATCCTTGGTACGCCGTAGGAAAGCGACCGGCGGTACACGCCACAGAGCCACTCGAGCAAGAGCGCGCGTTCGTACGCGCGCTCGAGCGTCTCGCCGTAGGTGAGCGCGCCGTGGTTCTCCAGGATCGCAGCGCTGCGTCCGGCAAGCGCCGTGCCCACCGCGCGCGCGAGGTCCACCGATCCGAACCGGGCGTAGGGGGCCACTCGGACCGGACCCCCCAGCGCAACGATCGCGTAGTGGACCGCCGGGAGCACCTCGAGGGTCGCGGAGAGGGCGACCACCTCCGTCGAGTGCGTGTGGACCACCGCCCGAGCGTCCGTCGTCACGTACACCTCGTGGTGCATCGGCCACTCCGAGGACACCTCGCCGCGTCCCGACACCTTGGTGCCGTCGAGGCGCACGACGCAGACGTCCTCGGGTCGCATGGACTCGTAGCTCGCCCCCGACGGCGTCACCACGACGTGGTCGCCCACCCGTACGCTGAGGTTGCCGGCGGTGCCGACGGCCAACCCGTCGGGGCCGAGGCGCCGGGCGTAACGAACGATCTCTGCGCGCTCGGCCTCGAGGTCGTCGCCGTCCGCGATCCGCTGCGAACCGCGCGCACCCGGGTCGGCCCCGGGGCCGTCAGCTTCTGGACCTGACGCGCCCACCGCTCACCTCAGAGGGGATCGGGGCGACCCCGAACGATCGGTCCCAGCGATGACGGCTCTCTGCGGGCGCTCCTCCACCTCTCCGGTCGACGCTCTGACGACCAGACTCGGCTGCAGCGTGACGCGTGCGGCCGCGTGAGCTCCACGCTCCTTGGTTCGGTCGAGGAGCTCGATGCTCGTCATCGCGAGCTCGTCGGTGGGCTGTCGAACGGTGGTCAACGGAGGATGAGCGACCGCGCTGAACCACACGTCGTCGTACCCCGTCACCATCAAGTCGGACGGGACGCGAACCCCGGCCTCGTGGCAGGTCTGCAAGACGCCGAACGCGATGGCGTCGTCCCCGCATACGACTGCGTCGGGCAGACGGTTGCGTACCAGGAGCTGCTTGCTCGCGTCACGACCCCAGTCGGAGGTGAACTCTCCAAGCGCCGGATCCGAAACGGGACGGAGGCCGAGACGTCCCACGGTGGCACTGAATGCCTTCAGCCTCCGTCGTGCAGTCGAGCTCTCGTCCCGAGCGCTGACGAAGTGCACGGTCTTCGCCCCTCTTTCGGCAAGGTGCGCGAGGACCAGCCGGATCCCGACCTCGTCGTCGACCCCGATCCAATCTGCGTCGAGACGGTCGGCTTCCCGGTCCAGCTGGACGACCGGCACTCGCTCCGCGACCCTGGCCAAGGCAGCACGGCTCCTCTTCGAATCGCACGGCACGATGATGAGCCCGTCGATGCGACGCTCGACCAGCTCCTGCAGCCGACGGCCCTCGAGCTCTGCATCGCTCCCCGAGGCAGACAGGAGGAGCGTCCGACCAGAGCGTTGGAGCTCCTTCTCTACGGCCTCGGCGCACATCGCGAAGAAGGGATTGGCGATGCTCGGGACGATCATGCCGACAGTGCTCGAGGACTTCAGACGCAACCCCTGCGCGAGGGCATTGGGTCGGTACCCGAGGTCCTCTGCTGCACGCCGTACCCGCGCGACCAATTCAGGCTGGACGTGACGCTTGCCGTGCAGCGCGCGAGAGACGGTCGCGACGGACACGCCTGCGCGATTCGCGACGTCACGGATGGTCGGCGTCTGGGCGTCCCAGAGACCCTCTCTTTTCACGCTCTCCACCGGATCCTCCCGGGCGGCAGCCGGCCTTGACGCACTTCCGCTCGGCCGCTATCGTACCCTTGATGGAGGGAAAACGTTTTCCATTCCCGCACGGGGCCCCGGCGAGCGGTCAGTCGGGCCAAGTCCACACCCCGCGCCCACGAACGCACAGGTCAACACCAACCAACTTGATCGCGCACCGCAGGTCTATTACGATTCCGTGACGCAACGGAGGGAGGGGTCGCTTGCGCCAGACAGTGTCCGAGCGAGAGGTCGCCTTCTACCGAGACAACGGCTTCGTCGTGCTCCCCGACCTGCTCGACCCACACGACCTCCGCATCTGGCGCCACGCGGTCACCAGAGCGCTCGGCGAGCGAACGGGTCGGTTTCCGAGAGCCGACTCTCAGTACGCGCCGTTCTTCAGCGAAGTCCACGAGTACCATGACAAGGTCTTCACGCAGAAGATCAACCTGTGGATGACGAGCCCCGACGTCCGGGAACTGGTCCTCGACCGGCGCCTCGGACGCATCGCCGCCACGCTGGCCGGCGTCGATGCCGTGCGCATCTACCTCGACCAGGCTCTCGTCAAGGAGCCCTACGCCAACCCCACCGCGTTCCATCTCGACGTTCCGTACTGGGCGTTCAGTGCAAGCAACGCGCTGACGATCTGGATCGCGCTCTCGGACGCGACCGTGGAGAACGGGTGCCTCTGCTATCTCCCCGGAACGCATCGCGACGAGCGGTACGACAACGTCCAGATCGACAAGGACATCGGCGCGTTGTTCGACGTGTACCCGGACTGGGGGAAGATCGAGCCGATCTTCTGCCCCGTGCCCGCAGGGGGGGCCGTGGTCCACAACGGGCTGACGGCGCACGGCGCCGGTGCGAACATGACCCCCCACCGACGAACCGCCATGACCGTCGCGTACATGCCCGACGGCGCCCGCTTCAACGGGTCCCAGGATGTGTACACGAAAGAGCAGGTCAGAGGCATGGCGCTCGGCGACGTGCTCGACGACGAGGCACAGAACCCGCTCGTCTTCTCCGTGTCTACGGGCTCTTCGGCACGTTCCTCGCACTGACCCCGTCGATATGAGCGTCCCGTGATCGGTTTTGAGTCTGTGACAGAGGGCGAGCAACGATGACGGTCACGCAGCCGCCGCAGATGACGGTCCCCGCGGAACCCTCACCCGCAGGCCGCCCCAGACGACGACCTCGCCGCCAATGGAGCTTCGCCCAGCGCTACGGGGTGATCGGCGTGTGGGCCATCCTCATCGTGATCTTCGGCGCGCTCAAACCTGCCGAGTTCTTGACCACGACCAACTTCGAGACGATGTTCGACTCCCAAGGGACCCTCCTGCTCCTCGCGCTCGGGTTCATCGTTCCCCTCATCGCCGGCGAGATCGACCTCTCTTTGGCCGGGAGCTTCACCATCGAAGTCGTGCTCATCGGGAGGCTCGACATCGTCCACCACTGGGGCTATGCGCCGGTCTTCCTCTCGATCATCGGGCTCGGCATCGTCGTCGGCCTCCTCCAGGGCTTCCTCATCGTCACCCTCGGACTGAACTCGCTCATCGTCACGCTCGGTACCGGCACCGCGTTCCTGGGCATCGCCCTCGGCATCGACACAACGCCGAGATCCGGCGTCGGCGCGGGGTACGCCCAGGCGTTCTCCGGCTCCTTCCTCGGCCTCGAGCTGTCGTTCTGGCTCGCGCTGGTCGCGGTGCTCGTGACGTGGTACGTCTTCTCCTACACGCCTCTCGGCCGGCGCATGTTCTTCGTCGGTGCCAACCCGAACGTCGCTCGCCTGTCAGGCATCAACGTGACGCGCATCAAGTTCTCCTCGCTCGTCGTCTCGAGCGTCGTCGCGGCCCTCGCGTCGATCGTCGCCGTCGGTTACCTGAATGGCACCGACCCGACCCTGGGATCGGACCTCCTCCTGCCGATGCTGTCCAGTGCGTTCCTCGGGACGACGATGTTCGACGTCGGTCGCCCGAGCGCATGGGGGACCTTCGTCGCGACCTACCTCTTGGTGACCGGGTACACGGGACTCGAGATCATCGGCCTTGCCGGATGGATCCAAGACGTCTTCTACGGCGGGGCGCTCGTGATCGCCCTTGCCGTGTCGAGCCTCACGGTGAAAGGAGGTGTGGGAAACACGATCGGGCTGACGGTGGAGGCCCAGTAAGCACCGCGTGCGGCAGGGTTCGCAAGGTTGCAAGCACGCGGTCGGCGCAATGACATGACGTTGAGACAATGGAGGTCGCTCATGATCAGGAATCGAAGTGGCTGGCAGCATTCGCTTGTCGCGGGGTGCGCCGTGCTCGCCGTCGCGCTCGGGACGAGCATGCTCGCCACTGGCACCGCGACCGCGACCGCGGCGCATGCCGGCGGGCAGCGCGAAGCTGGCCTCACCGGGCCCCAGGTGAAGGCGCTGAAGCGCGCGCTGAGCGCGACAGAAGGAGCATCCAGGTTCGTCGCGCCCGGGCCGGCGCTTCCCGCGGCGAAGGTCAGGGCTCTCAAGGGTGACTCGATCATGTTCCTCGGCGTCGGCGAGAACACCTTCAACACCGAGTACCTGACCGGTGTCCAGCAGGCAGCGAAAGCGGTAGGGATGCACGTCATCTACGACAACGCGCTCACAGCGGCGACACAGGTCCACGACATCGACAGCGCGATCGCGCAGAACGCGAAGGCGATCATCCTCGAGTGCATCGTGCCCACATCGGTGTCGAGCGCGCTCACGAAGGCCAAGGAGGCGCACGTGACCGTCGTCGTCGGGTGCACAGGAGACCCGCGCCTGCCCACAGCGAAAGTCAAGGCCTTGGGGGTGTTCGGAGAGGTCACCTACAGCTACACGCACTCGGGAAAGCTCATCGCCGAGTACGACGTGCTGAAGACCGACGGCAAGGTCGATGCGCTCGTCCAGTGGTTCAAGGGGCTCGGCGCGTCCGACGACACGGTCGCTGGCTTCAAGTCGGTCCTGCAGAAGTACTGCCCGAAGACCTGCTCGGCGACCTACACCGACATCCCGCTCACCTCGAGTGGCGAGACCTCGACGCTCCAGAGCTCGGCGACGGCGGCGGTCGCGAACCCGTCGGTCAACGTGTTCTTCCCCGTGTACGACTTCATGGTCACATACGACGAGCCGATCATCACGTCCGCGCACGCCAACTCGCGCATCATCCTTGCGACGCAGAACGCGGATCTCGCGCCCATGCAGGAGCTCGCTGCCGGCAACACCGCGATCAAGGCCGAGGTCGGCGACCCGACCACCTGGGAGGGCTGGGCTTCTGTCGACCAGGCGTTGCGAGGGATGGTCGGCATGCCAGCCGTCGCGAACGAGCACGTGCCCACCAGGCTGTTCGACGCAGCCAACATCAAGAAGATCAACCTGAAGGCTCCGCTCACAACCTGGTACGGGCCCGCGAACTACCGCCTCGACTACGAGAGACTGTGGGGCGTGGCGAAATAGGTTGCGGCGTCGTCCGCGAGCTCGGCACGACCGCCGGGGGCGTACCCGGACGCCTCCGGCGGTCGCCGGTCTCCTTCTTCCTCACCGGTCCCAATGGAACTCGCTGTCGAACACCTGACGAAGTCCTTCTCCGGCACGCCGGTGCTGAACGACGTGTCGTTCACGCTCAAAAGCGGCGAGGTCGTGGCCCTGCTCGGTCAGAACGGCAGCGGGAAGTCCACGCTCATCAAATTGCTGACCGGCTTCCACGTTCCGGACCCCGGGTCCAACGCGGCCCTCGTGCTCGACGGCACTCGGTACCCCTTGCCGGTCGTCGACCAGCAGCTCCCGGACTTCAGGATCGGGGCGGTCCACCAGGACCTCGGGCTCGTCGTGTCCGCCAGCGTCGGAGAGAACCTGCTCCTCGGGCAGCCGGGGACGACGGGGCTCCGCCCCATCCGGTGGTCGAAGTTCTACGCAAAAGCCGACCAGATGCTCGCCCGCGTCGGCGCGAAGAACGTTCCGGCGCGCGCGGTGGTGCGAGACCTGCCAGCCGTCCAGCGCGCGGCCGTGGCGATGGCCCGTGCCGTCGGGCATGTCGCGGGGCGCGGCCTGCTCATCCTCGACGAGGTCACCGCCTTCTTGACCCAAGACGGTGTCGACGAGCTGTTCGAGCTGGTCCAGGAAGCGTCCAAGGCCGGGGTCATGGTCCTCTTCGTCTCCCACCGGCTGGAGGAGATCTGGCGCATCTGCTCCCGGGCGATCGTGCTGCGCAACGGCAACCTGGTCGCCGACACGAACCTGCAGGGCAAGACCAACGACGATCTGGTCGACGCGATCGTCGGGCAGCCGCTGGACTGGCTGTACCCGCCCAAGAGCGAGGTGTCAGGCCCCGTCAGGCTCCGCCTCGGCGTGGAGGACGAACCGAGGTCCGCTGGGTTCCAGATCCAGGCACGGGCCGGGGAGATCCTGGGCGTCACCGGTCTTCGAGGCATGGGGTACCAGCGCGTCATCCGCACCCTGTACGGGGAGCTGCCGCGGAGAGGGCATCTGCAGATCGACGACGACGAGATCGACCTGCTCGACATGAACCCCATCCGTGCATACCGGCTCGGCATCCGCCTCGTTCCCTCCGATCGGCTGAAGAACGCAGCGTTCGGCGACGCGAGCGTGAGCGAGAACGCGTCGCTACCGGTCCTCGCGCAGTTCATGCGACACGGCCTGTACCGGCGAAGGTCCGAGGCCGCCTGGGTCGAGGAGCTCGTGCACGACTACGGCATCGTTCCCCAGGACCCCGTTGTCCCGTTCCGCGCGCTCAGCGGCGGGAACCAGCAGAAGGTCGTCGTCGCCCACTGGCTCGAGACCCAGCCCCGGGTGCTCTTGCTGGACGAGCCGGTCCAGGGCGTCGACGTGGGAGCGAGACGCGACATCTTCCTGCGCATCGTGCAGTCTGCGAACAGCGGTGTCACGATCGTGTACTCGTCGAGCGAACCGGACGACCTGGCCGAATTGTGCCACCGGGTCCTCGTCTTTCGCGACGGACGGATCTCCGGCGAGCTCTCGGGGGCCGCCGTCACCGCGCACAGCATCAGTCGCATGAGCTGGACGGCTCCTGGCGACGCCGAAAAGTTCGAGGCGGAGCACCATGGATGAGGTGGGCATCGTGGCGGACGACATGACCACGCCCGGATGGTCATGCGACGCCCCTGCTCCTGCTCCCGATCA
The DNA here is from genome assembly GCA_021800645.1 of Actinomycetes bacterium. The sequence goes on along the minus strand of JAJYYT010000019.1, from coordinate 3,032 downwards.
CACTCGCGCCGGCGCAACCGCCTCGGTGGTCGTGGTCGGTTCCATCAACACCGACCAGGTCGTGCGCATCGAGCGGCGCCCAGGCCCAGGGGAGACGGTCGGCAACGGGACGATCGAGCTCCACTCGGGGGGAAAGGGCGCGAACCAGGCGGCGGCCGCAGCTCGCTGCGGCGCGACCGTGGCGATGGTGGGCCGCGTCGGCAACGACCCCTACGGCCATGCTCAGCGCGAGGCCCTCTCGGACGACGCGCTCGACGTCTCCTTCGTCGAGGTGACCGACGGCGTCCCGACGGGCCTTGCGATCGTGATGGTGACCCCTGACGGCGAGAACTCGATCATCGTCGTGCCGGGCGCCAACCGGCGTCTCAGCGCTGCGGACGTGGACGCCGCCGCGCCGCTCGTCACGACCGCCAGGGTCCTCGTGGCCCAGCTCGAGGTTCCCCTCGAGGCCGTGCAGCGAGCCGTCGATCTCGCCGCAGAAAGCGGCGGTTTCGTCGTCTTGAACTGCGCGCCGTTCAGCGCACTGCCGGTCTCCGTCCTCGCCTCGACGACCGTCCTCGTCGCCAACGAAGTCGAAGCCGCCGCGCTTGCCCGCTGCCCCACGGGGAGCCTCGAGGAGGCCTTCGACGCCGCGTCTCGGATCCACACCATGGGGCCCCGCTACGCGGTGATCACCCTGGGTCCCCTCGGAGCGGTGGTCGTGGGTGCCCACGAGCACGCGCACGTTCCCGCGAAGAGCGTCCCGGTCGTCGACACGACCGGCGCAGGGGACGCGTTCGTCGGGGCCCTGGCAGCCGCCCTGTCCAAAGGGCGCGGCATCGTCGACGCGGTGCGCTTCGGGGTCGACGTCGGGTCCGCGACGACCACGAGCTTCGGGGCGCGTGCGGTCGTCCCCAGCAGGCTCTCGTCGTGACCGAGCCGAGATCGCCGACGCCAAGCGGTACCGATCGGACGCCGCCGATCGCCGAGCAACCCCAGCCGGACGCCGGTCGTGCGCGCAAGATCGTCCTCGACTGCGACCCGGGGCACGACGACGCCGTCGCGATCACCCTCGCGGCCGCCAGCCCGGCCGTCGACCTCGTCGCGATCACCACCGTCGCCGGCAACCAGACCGTCGACAAGACGACGCGCAACGCCTGCGTGATGTCCAGCCTCCTCGGCCTCACCGAAACCCCCGTGGTCGCGGGCTGCGCGGGACCGCTCGTGCGCTCCTTGCGCATCGCGCCGGAGTTCCACGGGCAGTCAGGTCTCGACGGTCCTGCGCCCGTCGTGCCGGTCGTGCAGCCGTCGCCCGGTCACGCCGTCGACCGGATCATCGACGTGCTGATGGCGAACCCCGGCGAGGTCACGCTCGTCGCAACCGGGCCGCTCACCAACGTGGCGATGGCCCTGCGCAAGGAGCCCGCGATCGTGTCGGCAGCTCGCGAGATCGTCATCATGGGAGGTGCCTACGCTCGGGGGAACATCACGCCCGCGGCGGAGTTCAACGTCTACGTGGACCCGGAGGCTGCGCGGGCGGTGTTCGAGGCGCCGTGGCGCCTCACGATGCTGGGCCTCGAGGTGACGCACCAGGCCACGTTCACCCGCGCCGAGGAGCGCCGGCTCGAGGAGATCGGGACGCCCCTCAGCCGGTTCCTGGTCGAGCTGCTGCGCTACTTCCGGGATGCCTACCGGTCCGCAGCCGGGTTCGAGGATCCCCCCGTGCACGACCCGTGCGCCGTCGCCTACGTGATCGACCCGACGCTGTTCGAGGTGCAGAGCGCACGCGTCGAAGTCGAGACGGCCGGGGTGTGGACGACGGGCATGACGGTCACGGACTTCCGGCCCGCGAACGCCGACGCGCACCGCGTCGGGGTCGGGACGGCGCTCGACCGCAGTAGGTTCTGGGACCTCGTGCTCACGGCCGTCGAGCGAGCCGGGAGCGCCCCTGCGGACCCCATGGCCGCGAGGTCCTAGGTGGCAAGCCCCGTGAACGCGCACGTCCGCGGGGTCGCCGGGGTCGCTGCGGCCGGGAGCGCCCCGGCATCCTCGGCCTCACGCGCATTCGCTTGAGCCCGCGACGACGGCTCTGGCGCGCAGCTCGGGGGCGTCGTAGTCGCCGGTCATGACGGCGTAGACGGACCCGGGCCTGCCCGCCGCACCCCCGTGGCGCCCGTCCGGCGTAAGGGCGAGCGCCCGGAGCTCGGCCGCGAACGGATCCGGCAACGAGTGGGCGTCGCGCAGCATCTCGGCGCACGCCTCCGAGGGCTGCGCCCCCGAGGCCAGCAGATCCACGACGCTCCGGGCGCCGCACACACGCATCGCCATCTCCCCCCGCCCCGTGCATGCCGCCCCGCCATAGCGCAGATCGCAGTAGTTGCCCGCTCCCGGCAGAGCGGAGTCACCCACCCTGCCGGGGTACTTCCAGGGGTAGCCGCTCGTCGAGACTCCGACACACAGCTCGCCGGAAGTGTCCAGCGCCAGGATGTCGATGGTCCCCCAGGGTCCCTCGTGGGGCGCGAACCGGCGCATGAGACGGCGTGCGGCCTCCTGGTACCTGCGGTCGCCGGCCGTCGCTCGGTCGCTTTCCCCCTCGAGCGCCTCGTCGTCCGCCTTCTCGTCCGCGCCGAGCGCCTCGTCGTAGAGCCGTCGTGCCTCTGGGGTCAGCAGCTCGGAGCGAGCAAAGCCGCACTCCTCGGCGAAGAGCTCCGCGCCTTCACCGACGAGCAGGCAGTGCTGAGGGAGCAGCTCGAGCACCGCGCGCGCGATCGAGATCGGATGGGGGAACCCCCGGACGCCGCCCACGGCGCCGAAGGCACGCGTCGAGCCGACCATGACCGAGGCGTCCAGCTCCACCTCGCCCCGTGCGTTCGGAAGCCCGCCGGTGCCGACGTAATGGTCGGACTCGTCGTCCTCGCAGACGCGCATCGCTGCCTCCACCGCGTCGAGCGCGCTGCCGCCCTGTCGCAGCACGGACATGCCCGAAGGGAGCCCGACCTCGCTCCGCTCGCTCCCGATGATCACCGGGTCGATCACGAGCCACCTTCCCCGAC
>JAJYYT010000430.1 GCA_021800645.1 Actinomycetes bacterium | reverse complement strand
GACCCGAGCCGTCGGAGGAGTACCACCACGCGGAGCGCCGGACACGGTGCACCCGGTGCAGGGTCGAGCCTGCGGGGATGACCCGAGCCGGGAACCCGGTGAGGTCTTCGGGCGGTGCGGTCAGTGGCTCAGACGGGCCGCGGTGCGCTCGGCGGCCGCCGCCAGGACTCCGGCGACAGTCGGATCCCCGAGCACAGATACTGGGGTCCGGCCATCGAGCTCGTCCTGGCCGGTAGCCAGCCACGTCGCCGTCGTATAGGCGTCGACGCCAGCAGCGGCAAAGGCGCCGAGCAGCGCAGGGACGACGTCGTAGGGCCTTCCGGTGCTGGGGTCGAACTGGAAGGCAGGGAAGGCCATGCCACCGCCATGACGGGCGAGGCCGAGGAGCCGGTGCCGGGCGACAAGGTCATAGACCGCCTGGCGGGTGGCCACGCCCAGCAGCTCCATCGTCTGGCGCACGTCGAGCAGGGCACCCAAGTGGTCCTGCCAGGCGGTCGCGCTCTGCACGAGCAGGGCGGCCCGGCGGCCCACCTCAGCCGCGTCGGAGGCCACCGCGCCCGCCAGGGCGCCGCGCTCGACGAGGGTGGCACGGAAGGCGTCGACCGCGGAGTCAATGGCGCTAGTCACGACGACGATCATCCCGCTCCGCCCCACGCTTGTCAAGAGCTGTCAAGATCAGGAGGGCATGGCGGTGGTGAACGCAAGAACCGTCGGGTCCTTCGATCGGCGGCGGACACAAGAGCCACGGTGTGTGGCCACTGGACCGCGATCATGTGTGAGCAGGGCGGACGGCCAGGTCCTCGACAAGGGTGGCGAGCACGAGCTCTTCGTGAACGGCCCGACCCGCCCGGCGCATCGCCTGCTCGAGGTCCGGATCCCAGAGAGCGGACACCGGACTGCCCGCGAGCTCCGGGAGCGCTCCCCCGGCAGCCGCGACCGCCGACTCGTAGTCGGTGACACTCATCCGCCACGTCGTGGCGCCCACTCGGGCGATGACCCGGTTGGCAATCGTGATGCCCGGCCAGTCGAAGTCGCCGTGGTAGCGGAACTGCGCGCCGGCACCATGGAGGCGGTCGAGGAGCTCTCCGACCACTGACGTTGGGTTACCGAACGTGCAGACGAGCGCTGCCCGGGCATCTGCGTCGGAGGCAGCTTCGACGACGCGGGGGTTCTCGCACACGTAGACGATGGTGCCGGGTGACAGCGTCCACGTGACACGGCGCAAGTCGCGGGCGGTCAGATGCGTCTCGACGCAGTCGTCCGCCCGGCTGCGCAGCTCTGCCTCCCGTCGGCCGAGCCCGCGGGGACGGAGCCCGAGGGTGAGCACGGTGCTCGACACCTGGTCGCTGATCACACCTGCGTCGTGCCACAGGGCCCGGCGGCTGACCGCCGACGTCGGCAGCTCGACGCCGCGGGCCGCGGCGACGCCACGTAGCACGGCGGCGGCGAGCGGGGTGCCGTCGTCCAGACCATGAGCGGAGCCCGTGATGACGCCAGCCAGGTCGTTGCGGGCGACGAGCCCATCTGCGTTCGGGTCGAGCCTGGGCAGCGTGATGAGGGTGCGGGCGGCGTCGCGCGCCGTGCGGACAGCGGTGGCCGGATCGAGACGGGCGAGGAGCGGGCGCAGCGAAACGAGCCACGACTCACACCATGACTCGTACGCCAACCCAGCGGCGACGGCTGCCTCCCGCGCTGCGGTCTCACGCGCGTCCCGAGCGGCCTCGGCATCGGCGCGCCGACCCTTTCGGTCCACCAGCGCCGGCCCGAGGACTTCGAGCACGGCAGCCAGGCCGCGCTGGGCGCGGCTGGTGCGCAGCTTCTCGTCGAGGACGGCCAGGTCGACGCGGACCCGGTCTCCCGTGATTGGCCGACCGAGGACGCCCGACAGAGCGTGACGTTCGTCGTCGATGACGATGGCACCCGCAGCGATGACGCCGTTGCGTTCCAGCCGGGCCCGCGCCGCGTCCCACAGCCGTTCCAGGTCGCCCGAACGGAGAAAGACGGCCGTTTCAGCTGGCAGCTCAGGAGAACGCGCGGAGGACACGGTCAGAGGACCTGCAGCTGGGCCCGCTGACCGTCCCAGTGCGTGTGCACAATGGCGACGCCCCGCACGCGGGCGTCGCGGAGACACTCGTAGACCTCGAGGCTGATCCCAGGCACGCAACCGCTGACGCGCTCGCTGGTGATGACGAAATCCAAGTCGAGCTCGACGAGCAACGCCAGGAGGCGCCCGTGGGTCGGTTCGTCGACTTTGGCGAAGGCGTCGTCGAGGAGGATCAGTCGGGGCGCGTGTGGGGCGCGCCGCTTCAGGGAGTCGAAGTAGGCCGCAGCGCCGGAGAACAGGGCCAGGTAGGCGAGCACCCGCTGTTCGCCTTGGCTGACGGCCAGGCGGTTCGACAGCTTGCGCTCCCGACCCGGATTGGCCGCGTCGATGACCTTGATGGTGAACGTGTGCCAGTTCCGGTAGTCGAGCGCGCTGTGCAGGTGGACCTCGTAGCTGGCGGTCGGGTCCGCGTCGCGCGCCGCATCGATGAGCGAGCCGAGAAGCTCACCAAGACGCCGGTTCTTCTCCGGGCCGCGGATGCCGGGCGCTTCGCGCAGCATCGGGATGGCGTCGACCGCCTCACTCGGCGCGTCCTCCTTCAGGTGCCAGTCGAGCTTCACGCCGAGGCCGTGCGAGGTGCGCACGTTGGCCAAGGACCGGTTCATCGCCGCGCAGAGCGTGTCGGCGTCGAGGAGCTGGCGGCGCAGGTGGTCACCAAGCTCGCCGAGCAAGAAGCGTTGGAACACCTCCTCCTGGCGGGCGGTGAGCCGGCCCTGGGCGTCGGCGACCTCCTTGGTGAGGCGGCGGGCGACGACAGCGACGGGGTGGCGGCCGGTGTCGTCGTGGATCTCGAACACCTTGACGCCGTCGTCGGTCTCGTCCTGGGTGGCTTC
>JAJYYT010000429.1 GCA_021800645.1 Actinomycetes bacterium | reverse complement strand
ATCGCCGAGCCTTCGTGCCGAAGGACGAGTTCGCGATGGACTGGTACTACCCCGTGCTCTCAGGCGCGCTCACCGGTGACGCCGCACGGCACCGGCTCGAGGCGACATGGAGCACCTTCGTCATCGACGGTGCCGGCGTTCGGTGCGTGTCAGGGAGTGACTGGGTCACTGCTGCAGAGACGGCCGAGTGCGCGATGGCGTGCGCCGCCGCCGGCATGGCGCAGCGCGCTCTCGAATTGCTCGTATGGGGTCAGGGGCTTCGGCTTCCCGACGGCGCGTACTGGACCGGGATCGCGCTCCCCGAGCAGGCGACGTTCCCCGGCGGCGAGCGCACGACGTACACGGCCGCCGCGATGGTCCTGGCTGCAGACGCCCTCTCCGGGGCCTCGGGAGCGTCAGGCCTGTTCTTGGGCGAGACCCTGCCCGCCACGATCGATCTCTCCGAGTCCTTCTGCTCCGGCGACCGAGGCGACCGAGGCGACCGAGGCGACCGAGGCGCCCCAGGCGACCCAGGCCACAGCGGTGACATCGGGTGCGTCGCTGCGCTGGGCCGGCAGGTCCCGAACGACGCGCACCGGCGCTGAGATCGGGTCAACGGTCAACGGTCAACGGTCAGCGGTCAGCGGTCGCCGTACGCGCCGAAGGACCCGCAGGCTTCCGCACGTCGTGTCCTCCACCCAGTCGCCGGACCCCGTGGCGTGGCACCACAACTCGTACGGAGGACGGCCGCCGTCTGCGGGATCGGGGAACACGTCGTGGATCGCGAGCAGGCCCCCCACCTTGACCAAGGGCGCCCATCCGCGGAAGTCCGCCCACGCCGGCTCCTCGCCGTGGCCGCCGTCGATGAAGCAGAAGTCGAGCGGCGTCGTCCAGCAGGACGCAACCGTGGGCGAATCCCCGACGACGCCGACCACGACGCCTTCGAGGTCCGCGGCGGCGATCGAGCGCCGCCAGTGCGGCAGCGTGTCGATCCGCCCGTCGTCGGGGTCGACGAGGTCGGGATCGTGGTGCTCCCACCCTGGCTGGTTCTCCTCGGAGCCGCGGTGGTGGTCGACGCTGAAGAGGACCGCACCGGTCGCCTCGGCCGCGGCGCCAAGGTAGACGGTCGACTTCCCGCACCAGGCGCCGATCTCGACGAAGACCGGAGGTCTCCCGGTGTTGCCGTCCTTGGCTGGCGCAGCCTCTGCCGCGCGGCGGGCGGCTACGTAGAGCGCTTCCCCTTCGTCGTGGGGCATGAAGCCACGGACCTCTCGTGCGAGCGCGAGCAGCGCGTCGGATCGCTCCGTCACGCGGCGAGAGCGTAGATGCCGTACGCGGCGAACCCGAGCAGGGCGAGCCCGCCTGCCCGCCGGATCCAGGCGAGGGGCAGCACACGAAGGAGCGCTCGGCCACCGAACGCCCCGGCGGCCGAGGCAACCAGCAGTCCTGCGTAGCCGCCGACGAACACGGCCCACGGCTCGTGGTAATGGCCCTCGAGATTGAGGATGAGCAGCTCGGTGAGATCCCCGAGCTCGCCGACGAGCACCACTCCGAAAGCGGCGGTGACGACCTTCCACGGCTTGGTCGGGACCGGCGCGAGCACGCCAGCCTCCTTCTCTCCGCGCGCCTCGGCCCGACGCTCGGGCACCACGAGGAGGAGCATGGCGCCGACGAAGAAGAGCGCGGTCACCACGATCTGGAGCGCCTCGTGGGGAAGGAGCTGGATGGCGCGGCCCGCAGCCACCGCCAGCGCGACGTGGACGAGGAAGGCCCCGGCAGCACCGAGCCAGACGAGCACCGGGCGGTTGCGGCTGCCCATGACGATCGTCGCGATCATCGTCTTGTCGGGCAGCTCGGCCGCTACCACGAGCACGAAGACCGTGGCGACGACGCCCGCGTTCAACGACGTCCGGTCCCGGTCGGCCTGCCGGGTGTCAGCGTGCCCCGGCCTTCCCGAGCTCGGTGCCGAGCCGCCCGTCGGCACGCATGCGCTCGCCGAAGCGCACGTGGACTGCGAGCTGCTCGAGCGTCTGCACCACGCTTCGCTGGCCGACATCGAGCGGGTGGTCGGTGAGAAAGCGCGTGACGTCGTCAGCAAGCGCCGGGTCCCCGCAGAGGGTGCGCACGCTCGCGAGCATGGAGTGGTGGGAGACGTCGGGGAAGCGGTCGAGCAGGCGTTCCCAGTCCGCCTTCACCCGCTCCCAGATCGCGGGTCCGCCCACCCTGTTGGCGAGGAGCGTTCGCACGAGGAACGGGCCGTCCTGCCGGCGCACCTCGGTCATCGCGAGGTCGAACGTGCGGTGGCAGAGGCCGACGTCGGCGAAGGAGCCGAGAGCGAGAAGGTGCCGTCGTTCGTCCTGCGGATTGGCGGGACGCCGGTAGCGTTCCAAGACCGCGTCGTAGTCGCCTGCGCGCGACTGGTCGGCGACGACCGCGAGGACCGCCGACGCGATGTCCGCGTCGATTGTCTCCTCCCCGCTGCGCCAGGCGTCGAAGCGACGTGCGGCTTCCGCGCGCACCTCCACTGTCTTGCCGATCGTCCCGAGCGCTTCGACGAGGAGCGCCCGGAGGGTGGGGACCCGCTCGCCTTCGCCGTCTCGGGGGTCCCACCCGAGGGCCTCCGCGCGAGGACCGAGCAGCGCCTTGGCGCTGTCTTGCACGAGCGGTCGGCCTGCGTCCCCGGCCACGCGGTCGCACAGGGAGAGCGCGGACACGACGACCTGGTAGTTCTCCGGGCCCTCTTCCTCACCGAGCCTGGCGGCCACCTCCACGAGCTCGCCGAGCGCAGCCTGCCCGGAGAGGACGAGCGCCCAGGTGTCCGAGATCAGGTCGTAGCGCTCGAGCGCGGTGAGCGACCGCAGCTCCTCGGCGAGCCTCGCCCGATGTCCGGCCTGGTAGCCGACCCGGTAGACGCCCCAGCCGCCTGCGTTCACGAGAGCCCCCCTCCCTGCGGGAGCGG
>JAJYYT010000428.1 GCA_021800645.1 Actinomycetes bacterium | reverse complement strand
CCTGGCGACGAGACGACCATCGACCTTGTCGCGTCGCTCCCCCGCGCTCACCGACTGACCCCCGCGCAACTGCACATCTCGGCCCACGTCGTGGTGGTCGCTCCCCGTTGTTCGGTCTCCGAGACCTGCGTGTAGGGCGCGTCGGTGACCCCGCTCAGGTGCCCGAGCGCTACGGCAAGCGCCCCGGGGCGATCCCGCAGGCCCCACCGCAGCTGGTCGGCAACCGCATGGCGCACGAAGTAGCTGGTCCGACCAGCTATCACGCCGTTACCGGCTTGTTCCCACTGCTCACGGACCAACCGGCACGCTCGCGCTGCCCTCGTCGCTGCCGCTCGGCACCACGCCTCCTCGGATACGCCGTCGGGTCGCTCGAAGAGCCAACCGTCGCTCAGCCCGATTGCTGTGGTTGCCGAGGGCACCTCGATCGCCTCGCGACATCCCGTCTTGCCGGCCACGGCCGAGACGAAGAGCGCGTGACCCACCCCGACCGGCGCCCGTCCACCAGGCCACGGTGGCGCACTCTCGCGGGGGCGCAACCCGCACGTCCAGAGCAGGTCCCAGGCCCGGTGGTAGTCGTCGTAGCGCTCCTCCGCCAGCACGGCACAGCCGAATGCGGCCAAGGAGGCCTGGGTCTCGACGTCGAGCTGCTCCTCGTCGGGCTCGACACCGAGGAACCGGGCCCCTTCGGGCCTGCGGGGGAGGCGCAGCCGCCCCGCCACCCACAGGCCCGCGTGTGCCTGCGCGAGGAGGAGGATATCCCGAAGATCAGCGCTGCCCCGGTATATTGCGTCCCAACGCGGGCGCCGCTGATTCGCGCCGACATCCGAACCGGCGGCGACGAGCGCGGCGAGGTAGGCGAGCTCGAGGCTCGTCTCGTAGCGCTCGAGCGCCTCGTCGGAGATCCGGACCTTCGCCAGCGTCGCGCCAGCGATGTCTAGGGGGCCGGGCAGGCGAAGTCCGGTTGCGCCGGCAAGCTGGTCCGCATGATCCCAGGCGGCACGCACCCGTTCCCAGCGGTGGCGGGCATGCTCGTTCCAAACTGTGTTCACGACGAGCGCCTTTCCGAGCCCGGTCGAGAGCGCCACGCGTCTCACGAAGACGGGACCGTAGGCCTCGTGCCAGCGTCGCTCTACGCTTCCTGGAGCGAACAGGCTGAGCCCGACCGAGCCGAGGCGCTCGTCGGGGAGATCACGGATTCGGGCGGTCACGGCGGCGCCATTTGGCTCGGATCCGTCCAGGCCGAGACTGTCGTGACGGCTCGTCCACGAGAGCCGACTCGGCCTCGGCAGGTCGGTCGCAAGGCTCCTGGCAAGGCCGACAAGGTTGTCCCATCGGCTTGTCTGCTCCACGCCGCTTGGGCCGAGGAGACCAAGCAGCTGGACCCGTACGAGAGGATCGCGGGGATCGGGCACCACGTCGTAGAGCAGCTCGAGCTCCGCGAGGGTAGTGGCAAGCTCCGCTGGGTCATCGAGCGCAATCGCGAGATGGCGGCGCTCCGACTCGTAGCGGGCTGGCCGCGCGCTTCGCCACCGCGGGCCGACGATGGCGCGCGCGAGCGTGGTGGCCGTGGTCACGAGACCAGGGTCATGGCGTCGCAGGTCGCGCGGCGCTGCGTTCGACCACCACAGCGCGTCGAAAGCCTCGCCCGTCGCCTCCTCGACGAGGCGCTGCAGGTCGGCGATAGGGTCGCTGTGATGTCTCGTCATCGCAACCGCGTCACGATGACGAGACCCGGCTCGAAGCCGACATGGACCCAGGTCGGTTCGGAGCTCCAGAGTGACGCCGCCTCCAGCAAGAGCCGAGCGTCGCGCGTGAAACGGACATGGGGCCGGATGGATCTGCGGTCGTGTACCGCCAGCGCGACCGGGCCGACGTAGCCAGTCGGCACCCGTGGCGAGCGCTCGAGGGTGAGGATGACCTGATCAGCCCCGGCAATCGCGGTGAACGCCTCGGGTACCCACCCATACCGGCGCAGGAAGCCGACGTAGAGCCAGTGGTCCTCGGTGAGCTTGGCCTGCGTGGCGCCCACGGAGCACTGCTCGAGCGCGACGGCGATACCACGGGTCGCACCAGGCGACAAGTCACCTATCATTGCTCGCCTCCGGATTGGTAGATCGCCGTGCGGACCACGTCGTAAACCTGGCTGGGCACGAGCGTGTGCGGCCACATCGTGCGGATCCGGGCTTCCTCAGGGGATCCCAACCCTCCGCCAGACCGCCTCCCCTGCCGAGGAACCCAGGGCGGCGAGCGCTTGGGAGTAGGCCAGAGTGGTGCGGATATCTCGGTGTCCGGCGCCAGCAGAGACGACCGGCAGTGGCACGCCGGCGAGCAGCGCCTGGCTGATGAACGAATGCCGGAGCAGGTGCGGGAACACGGCGGCGTCGATGCCGGCCTCTTCTCCCATCCGGCGCACCCACCGCCAGGCGATCTGGCGACTGAGCCTGCCGCCACCTCGTCCACGCAAGAGCGGCCCCGGCCCCTGCGCTGCCGCGACCCGCTCGGCCACCTCGGCCACATCGTCGGCGAGGCCCACAAGCTCGACCCGACCGCCCTTCCGCATGACGACGACCGCCTGGCGCCCCTCGTGGCAAACGAGGTGGTCGTCGTCAACCCCGACCGCCTCTCGTACCCGCAGACCCTGGACCAGCAGTAGGTTCGCGAGCAGCTCGGCGCTCTCACCCCTGGCGCGGGCGACCTCGAGCAATCGGCCGAGCTCCCCGACAGACAGCCCGAGGCGAGGAGCCGGAGCGCCCTTCGGGCGCCGGAGTCCCTCGGCCGGGGACATGGGGATGTGGCCCTCCGCAACGACGAACGAGTAGAGGCCGCAGATGGCAGAGAGCCTGCGGCGGATGGTCGTGGCGGGCACGCCGCAGTCCTCCTGGCTGCGCACCCAGCGGGCCAGGTCGCCCCGCCCAGCAGTGAGGAGGTCCTTGGAGAG
>JAJYYT010000427.1 GCA_021800645.1 Actinomycetes bacterium | reverse complement strand
CGCCCCCTGATCCCGACGTGCTGTGCGACGAGGCCGACGACGAGCTCGCGGACCTGGCCTCGCTCGTCGGGATGAGCTCTCTCGACACCTCGCTCTTGGTGGTCGCCGCCGCTGCCGACCTGGACATCCGGTTCGGGGCGTTGTTCGGGTTCCTCACGGGCGTGCCCACGCAGTCGCGCGCCACGGTCGCGCTGGCGCTGGAGCTGTGTGGCCATGGCTCGATGGCCCCCTCCGCGCGAGCCCGTCTCGGGCCGTTCACGCCGCTCCGCCGCTACGGGCTGCTGCGCTTCAGTGACGACGCGGCGCCCTTCGTCGCGCGCCACCTCGTCGTGCCCGATCGGGTCGTCGCCCACCTGCTCGGCGACCGCTCACCGGACCCCGTCGTGGCGCCGCTGCGCGTCGAGGTGCCGCTCGCAGGCTCTGCGATGGCCGACGAGCTCGCGGAGAGCCTGCGCTCGGGGGTGCGGATCACCCACGTCCGGGCGAGGCCTGGCTCCGTAGGGGCGTCGGCCGCCGTGGGAGCGCTCGAGCTGCTTGGGCTCGGGCACGTCGCCATCGACTTGCGGCGCGCGCCTGGAGACATCGACGCGAGCGCCATCGCTGAGCTGGCCTCGGTGGCGGTGCGGGAGGCGACCCTGGCAGGTGCCGCCCTCCTCCTCGTCGACCCCGATGGGATGCTTGTCGGACAGCGGCTGGTGTACTCGCTCCTGGAGACCTCCCCGGTTCCGGTGGTCGTCGTCGACGACGAGGACTGGGACGCCGCGTGGTTCGACGACGCCGTGCTCGACGTCGAGGCACCGGCGCTCGTGCGCAGCGAGCGGCTGGAGCTGTGGCGGGCGGCCCTCGGGAAGGAGCCCGCTGACGACGCCTCGACCTGGGAGAAGGTGCTGTCGCTGCGGCTCAGCCCCCAGCAGATCCTGGCGTCTGCCCGGAGCGCGTGCCTTCGCAGCGTCCTCAGCAGCTCTCCGGTCGACTCGGCCGCGGTCGCCGACGTCGCTCGCGGGCAAAGTGCGGTGCGGCTCCGTGGCGCGACGGTGATCCCGCGTCCGAGCGCGCGACTCGACGACGTGATCGTGCTGGAGCGCACCCACGCGGCACTCGAGACCGTCGTGTCCTGGGCGCGCCAGCGCGAGGCGCTCCTCGTCGGCAGTGACTTGGCTGGCAAGGGTACGAAAGGCCAGGGCATCGTGGTCCTGTTCGCAGGTTCCCCTGGCACCGGCAAGACCCTTGCGGCTGAAGCCCTTGCCGGCGAGCTCGGGCTGGCGCTGTGCACGGTCGACCTCTCAGCGATGATCGACAAGTACGTCGGGGAGACCGAGAAGAACCTCGAGCGGCTGATCAGCGAAGCGGAGAACCTGAACGTGGTCCTCTTCTTCGACGAAGCCGACGCGCTGTTCGGTAGCCGTTCGGCTGTGCACGACGCCCGTGATCGATATGCGAACCAAGAGGTCTCCTACCTGCTCCAGCGCATCGAGCGATTCCAGGGCCTCGCCGTACTGGCGACCAACCTGAAGGAGAGCATGGACGAGGCCTTCGTGCGCCGGCTGCACCATGTGGTGGTGTTCGACGATCCTGACCCCCCGACGCGCCGGCGCCTCTGGGAGGCGCACCTGCGCTCGGCGCCTGCGCAGTCGCGCGACGACCCAGTCGACCTCGATTGGCTGGCCGAGACGGCGGAGCTCACCGGCGGCGGGATCCGCAACGCGGTCATGGCCGCCGCCTTCGCTGCGGCCGAGGCGCAGCGGCCAATGGGCATGCGTGACGTGCAGGCAGCGGTACGCGCGGAGTACGCGAAGCTCGGCCGGCTCGTCCCGTTCTTGGACGACGCCTCGCGCTCGGCAGAGCCCTCGCGCGCGTCGAAGAAGTGTTGACACGAGCCGTGACCATGGACGACACTGGCGCTCCGGTAGCCACTCGGGGGGCGCGCCGCGTACCCCGGAAGACTGGCGGGCGCAGGCGAGAGCAGGTGAGCGTGTGAGTGGTCGCGCTGCGGGATCGAAGGAGCGAGTCGAGCGGCCTTCGCGGTCGCGGGTCGCGTCGAACCGGGGCGCCACGATGCGGCTGGCCGGCGCGCAGCACGGCGCGTCAGCGCGCACGCCGGCGAACGGCTCCGCGACTGCGCCCGCAGCCGCGGCCGCGGCCGCGGCCATCGTTCCGAGGGCCGCCTATGGTCGCCAGGCCGACCGCCAGACCCTCGAGGTCGGCGCGACCCACGATGCCGCCGAAGTCGCTGCCAGCCCGGTGACCGCTGCTGCCACCGATGCACTCCACGCGGGCGCTGCGCGTGCCCGCTGGCAGGGCTACGGCCCGCCCAGCGCTCCGGCGGAGATCGGCAGAGCGGGTGGGCGCCTCTCTCCCGAGGCCGGCCGTGAGGTGTCGGCCGCCCGAGGTGCCGGTCGCGCGCTGCCCGCAGACGCGCGTCGGGCGACGAGCCCCGGGGACGGTGAGAAGACCGGTCTCGAGCGCGAGGAGCGTGACGAGGCGCGCCAGGAGAGCGGCGCGCAGGCGCCTGGGATCGGCGTGTCCTCGGAGCAGCAGCACGACCCGTCGGTGGCGAAGATCCCGATCCCGGGGGTGACTTCCGAGCTGGAGGAGAACGACCCCTACGCCGCAGTCGGCGTCTACGTGAAGTACACGGGCGACCTGCTCCAGAAGACGCAGAAGCACGAGACCGCTATCGAGGCGTTCGCGCGCAGGATCGAGAACGAGCATGTGCGTGCCCTCGCCGCCAAGTCGGAGTGGGACCAGCTGAACCAGGGCGTCATGGCCGGTGGCGGCGAGAAGGCCAAGAAGAAAGCGGAGAAGCGCAAGAGAGAGCTCGAAGACCGGCTCGGCGCCAAGCTGCTCGAGAAGGCGGGTGTTCCCCGCTCGAGCGTGTGGACGGTCGTGATGAGGATCGCGGAGGAGCGCACGCGTGTGGCGAACCTCGCGCGCCAGGACG
>JAJYYT010000426.1 GCA_021800645.1 Actinomycetes bacterium | reverse complement strand
CCCATCGGCGTGCCACCCAGCTCCGCACGCTCGCAGCGGAGCGCAGATTGCCGACCACGCGCGACGGCCTCGCCGACGCGGATGATGCAGTTCGCCGATTCGAGCAACGGGCCGAGGAGCTCGTGCGCGCGGCTGCCGGGCTGTCCGACGCTCAAAGCAGAGCCGAGCGCGCGACGCTACGAGCGGAGCATGCGAAGGGCACGCTCGCGGCGCACGAGGCCGAGCTGGACCAGCTCCACCGTCAGGCCACTGGCCTACGGGCACGGGCCGAGCAGCTCCGCGCACAGCTGGGTGCT
Organism: Actinomycetes bacterium; assembly: GCA_021800645.1. The sequence continues at coordinate 2,646 of JAJYYT010000426.1, read as the reverse complement.
GACGCGGAAGCGCCATTGCGCGAGCTCGCCGGTGCCGACGGGGAGATCGAACGACTGCGCGGAGAGAGCGAGCGCCTCGGAAACGAGTCGAGCGAGCTCCACGAGCGGCGTGGCAGCGAGGTCCAACGCCACCTCGACGCCGAACAGGAGGTGGCGACGCACGAAACGAGGACCGGCACGTGCGCCGTGAGCCTCCAGGTCCTGCGACGAGGCGACGTCTGGTCGGTCGTCGCTCCGTTGGACGCGGGTTCTCGGTTGGCCGGGACGCCCGGGAAGCCGGAGGACAGGGCGGAGGAGCCCACCCCGGGCGCGCCCGCGGAGGCCGAGGCACTCGCCGCGGCTGTCATCTCCGCTAGCGCCGGCGAGAGCGCCGAGCCCGACGACAACGCGCTGCAAAGCTCGTACCGTCAGCTCCTCGACGAGCTCGGGCGAGGGTACGACCCGAGCTTGTCGTACGTGGACCACGTCGCGCTCGTCGAAGTCACCTCCGAATCCGGCACCTTCTCGCTGCTGCACCTCGATCGGGAGCTCGGAGCGCAGGTGGCCCGCCAGCGCGAGCTCCTCTCCGAGCGAGACAGGGACATCTTCGAGCGGCATCTGCTCACCCGCGTCGCTGGCGGGCTCCGAGACCTGTTGAACGATGCAGACGAGCTCGTCGCACGGATCAATCGTTCACTCGCCGAGCGGCCAACGGCGAGCGGCAAGAGCGTCCAACTGCGGTGGGAGGCGGATACCTCCGACTCCCGTATTCGTACCGCGCTCGGCCTGCTCCGGAAGACCCCCGACCTCCTCGGTCTCGACGAACGCGAGCAGCTCCGCCGGTTCTTCTCGACGGCGATTGCCCAGCAGCGCGCGGAAGACCCAGCAGCCAGCTACGTCGAGATTCTCGATCGCGTGATCGACTATCGCAGTTGGCATGCGTTCGTCCCTTATGTGCGCTCGGCCGGGGGCGGGGTGCAGCGGTTGACGCGGACGCTCTATCGGAGCCTGTCGGGCGGCGAGCAGGCGGTCGTGCTCCATCTTCCCCTCTTCGCCGCGGCGGCCGCGCACTACGAAGCCGCGCGTCCGAGCGCACCTCGGCTCGTTGCCCTGGACGAGGCGTTCGCCGGCATTGACGAAGGGATGCGCGCTGAGCTCATGGGTCTCTTGGTCCGTTTCGATCTGGACATGGTGCTCACCGGGCACGAGTTGTGGGGCACCTACGCGCAGGTGCCGGCACTGATGGCCTACGACCTCCTCCGCCGGCCCCCGCTCGAAGGCGTTTCCGCAGTTGCGGTCCGCTGGGACGGCGCGGCGATGGCCGAGGTCTGAAGTGCTAGAGCGTCTGAGCGCCCCCAGCTTCGCTCCGCTGTGGAAGGCGGCGCGCCGGCGTCTGGAGTCGAACCGGTTGTCCCTGTCGGGGAGCCCCCTCCTCCTTCGGGGCCTCACTCACGACGAGGCCGACGCCGTCGCCGGCCTGCTCGGGGTGTCCCGGCCCACTGACGGTGCGCTCCGCGTACCGCTCGTGGCGCTCGACGCTGCGCTCCGCGCCTCCGTTGCCGGGCAGGGACTGGTCGACGTGCTCACGACGCTGGGCGGTCCGCTCCAAGACCGGCGGGCGCTGGCCACGCGTCGAGGTGTCGCTCGCAGCCGGGCCTGGGAGATGCTCGAGCGCCATCCAGCAGTCGAAACCGAACCGCGGCTCTCCGACTGGCTCAGCCACGTGCGGAGGACGGGGCTCGCGCAGAGGCTGGCCGGCGAGGGTGAGGCGGAGGCGCTGCGGGCCGCGCTGGACGCTCTCGGCATGATGCCGCGAGACGGCGGCATCTGCAGGCTGGCAGTGCTCGCCTCCAGAGTGACCGGCGACGCGCATGGCCTCGACCGGGGCAGGGCGCCCGGGACGCTCACGGTTCACTCTCTAGCCTGGCTCGCTGGCGAGAAGTTCCCGAGGGATGCCGCAGGCTGGCGCCGGACGTGGGACGAAGCCGGCGTCGCGTGCGACGACCTGTCCTGCAACGTGCTGGTAGTCGGTCTCCCAGGATGGCCAGCCGAACCTCTTCGCCTGACCCTCCGCCAGGTCTCGTCGTGGCATGCCGACGTGCGCCACCCCACGACGGTCTTCGCCTGCGAGAACCCCACGGTGGTGTCATCCGCATTCGACGCGCTCGGCGACCGGACGCCGACGATGGTCTGCCTCGACGGAATGCCCTCCACCGCCGCTCTCATGGTCCTTCGTGCGCTTGCCGAATGCGGAAGTCCGATCTCATATCACGGCGACTTCGACTGGCGCGGACTCGCCATCGCCGGGGTGCTCGCGCGCAAGGTGCCGACCGCAGCGCCGTGGCAATACTCGGCCGAGGACTACCGGCGCGCTCTGCGCGCGGGCCTCGGGACGGTCGCCCTGCGCGGCCACCCTGCCACCTCGCCTTGGAACGAAGACCTCGGGCAGGCGATGGCCGTCGAAGGGGTCGCCGTGTACGAGGAGCAAGTCATCGACGACCTGTTCGACGACCTCGCCTCGGGTACGACCTGAAAAGAAGCCCTTCTCGACAAGTCGTCGATGGGCCGCTGGGCTGGACTTTGACCCCACGCAGCTGATACGGCGAGGATCCAACGATGTCCTGTTGGGTGCCAATACTCTGCTCGCGCCATCGATCGGTGTGCGGG
>JAJYYT010000425.1 GCA_021800645.1 Actinomycetes bacterium | reverse complement strand
GACGATGTCGACATGGTGGACGTCTGCATTCCGCAGCACCTGCGTCGCGAACTCGTGGTCGCGGCGGCGAGGGTCGGCAAGCACGTTCTCTCGGAGAAGCCGCTCGCCACGGTGCCCGCCGACGCCGAGGCGATGGTCGTGGCGGCCGCCGAGGCGGGCGTCACGCTCGGGATCGTCCATAACTACCTCTACTTCCCCGAGATCCGGGCTGCTCGGGGCGTCATCGAGGCCGGCGAGCTCGGAGCGGTCGAGGTGGCGATCCTCAACTACCTGGGGGTCATCGACAGGCCCGGGACGGCCGCCTACCAACCGGAGTGGCGTCATGACGCAGCACAGGCCGGCGGCGGCGTCCTCATGGACATGCTGCACGTCGTGTACGTCGCGGAAGTGCTGCTGGGGGCACCGATCGAGCGCGTCTCGGCCTGGACAGGCGCCCGGCAGCTCGCCGCGGCCGTCGAAGACATCGCCCTCTGCCGGTTCGAGACGGACCGTAACGCGGCGCTCGTGAACGTCGGCTGGGGAGTTGGACCGGGGGGCATCGCGGTGAGCGGCCCGCACGGTCGCCTCACGATCGAGTACCGCGACGGGGGCACGAGCCCCTTCGCCCCCCTCGAGCGGGCAGTTCTCACCACCGGGGCGGGGGCACGCGAGCTGGACGTCGGGCCTCGGCTCAACGGGGTCGCCGAGATCATCGCCGACTTCGGTGAGGCGATCGTCACGGGTCGTCAGCCGGTCGCACGTGGGGCCGATGGCCTCCACATCCTCGAGGCGACGCTTGCCGCCTACGAGTCCGCGGCGCTCGGCCGAGCCGTGTCGATCCCGCTCGACCGCGACGATCCGGTCTACCGTCGGGGCGTGCTCGGGCTCCGCGAACTCGACCTGCCCGCCTGGGGCTCGGTCAAGCGACGGGGGTTGTTCGGGGTCGGCTGATTCGACCCGCGCTGCGGCGCAGCGGAGACCGGGCCGCAGTCAGCCGACCCGCAGTCATCTATGAAGAAGCGGGCCGGGTCAAGGGGGTGGATGGGTTCTGAGGGGCTCGTGCATCGGTGCTCCTTCCCTCGGCCGAACTGACCAGGTCGTCGGCGGCTGGGCCAGTCATCTATTCGAGCGGGGTGCTCATGGTGTCGTTCGGCCCCGGGCGGCTCAATCAGTACTTGCGGCCGTCACGAGGAGGCCATGACTGCAGACGAGCGCGCCGGGAGGGAGCGGGAGGATCGGCGGAGCGGCGGGTACGCCCGGCACCCGTCGGGATCGCGCAGGGCGTAGAAGGCGAGGGTCAGCAGCCGGCGGGCGAGGGCGACCCTCGCGATCTTGTTGCCGCGGCGGTGCTCGATCGGGTCGGCGAACCGGTGGAGCGAGGGCGCCCGGCCGATCCGCGCCGCCGCCTCGACCATCGTCCAGCGCAGCCAGCGGCTGCCCTGCTTGCTGATGTGCCCGCGGCGGGTGTGGTCGGCGCTGCTGCGCTCGGTCGGGGTGAGGCCCGTCCAGGACGCCAGCCGGTCGGCGGACGGGAAGCGCCCGATCTCGGCGACCTCGGCGATGATCGTGACCGCGGTCAGGAACCCGATGCCCGGGATCGGCATCAGCCGTCGCACCCGGTCGTCGCCCCGGAACAGGACCTGGAGCTCGCGGTCCGCGGTGAGGATCTCGCGGCCGAGCTCGTCGATCAGGCGCAGGTTGGCCGCCAGGCGCGAGGCGACGACGGGCCGCAGCGCAAGGGAGGCGAGCTGCTCGCGACCGGCCCGGCCGAACAGGTCGGTCACCGAGACCGGGACGCCGGCGTCGGCGCAGATCGCGTGGACCTGGCTCTTGAGCCGGCTCCGGATCCGGACCAGCGAGACCCGCATCCGGACCAGGCGCCGGGCATCGCGCACCTCGGGCGGCGCGATCCAGGCCTCGGGCAGCAGGTTCGTCCGGAGCAGGTGGGCCAGGGTCCGCGCGTCGACCGCGTCGTTCTTCACCCGGCCCGAGCTGATCGCCTTGGTCGCGAGCGGGTGGGCCATGTGGGCCTCGATGCCCGCATCGGCCAGGAGGTCGGCGAACCAGCCCCAGCCGTACGTCGCCTCGAACACCACCGAGAACGGCTCCGGGGCGAGCTCGCCGAACACCCGCGCGAAGGCGGCGGGGCTGTGGTCGAAGCGGCGCTCGAGGACGACCCTGCCGCCATCGTCGAGCGCCACCACGTGCGAGATCTTGCGGTGCAGGTCCACGCCGAGGTACACCATGTCCTGGGCCTCCTTCTGATCGCTTGCCTCTGGCCGATCCTCATGGAGGGTCGCGCCATAAGCATCGGAGCGGAGGCCCGCTCCTTCATGGCATCAGTCGACCCGCACGAATGGAGCAGAAGACGTGGAACTGGGACTCTACACGGACTCGGTCGGCCACCTCTCGTTCGAGGGGGCACTCGATGTCGCGGCCCGGATCGGCGCGACGGGTGTCGAGATCGCAGCGGGGGGCCAGTCGCCGGCACCCCATCTCCGCGTGTTCGAGGTCCTCGACGACACCAGGCGACGTGCACGGTTTGCGGCCGCCATCACCGAGCGAGGCCTTCGCCTGGCCGCCCTCAACTGCTCGGCCTGGCCGCTCATTTCCTCGGCAGTGGCCGCCAGCTCTTCCGAGGCGGAGGCGTTCTGCTGGGTGGTCTGGTTGAGCTGGCTCATGGCGGTGTTGATCTGGCCGTTGCCGGCGAGGCTGATATCGGCGGTCGCCCCCGTCTGCCCGTTCGGATCGGTCGCCATCGTCCAGTTGATGGTGGACTGGTACTGCTGGAAGCCGACGACTTCGACCACGTCGCCGCTGTGCATGTTGTCGATCTCCGCCCAGCCGTCCGGGCTGGTCGCATCGACATAGAACACGTCGAGGCCGTAGCCGCCCTGCAGGATGTCGGTGCCGGGCGAGGTGTAGAGCGTCTGGTTGCTGCTGGTATTGGGGTCGCCCGTGCTGGCGAAGGT
>JAJYYT010000424.1 GCA_021800645.1 Actinomycetes bacterium | reverse complement strand
CCACGCGCGTGAAGCTCATCGCCTACGTCATCTCGGCCTTCTCGGTGGGGATGGTGGGCGCGATCTGGGCGTACTTCCTGGGCGACATCCACCCGCAGTTCGCGTTCACACCGCTGTTCGACCTGGCAGTCGCGATCATGGCGTTCCTCGGCGGTCTCGGGACGATCTCGGGGCCGCTCTTCGGCGCAGCGCTGCTCGAATCGCTCCAGCAGTACTTCACCGTCCAGTACTCGGCAGGGGATCTCTACCTGTTCGCGTACGGCGCGCTGTTCCTCGTGGTCATCGTGGCGCTCCCGAAAGGGGTGATCCCGACGGTCGCCGACGCCTACCGCCGCTGGCACGATCGCCGGCTCCAGGCAATGGTCGAAAGGAACGAGCGGCTCTCGGGCGCGCCGCCCCCCTCGGAAGCGCCGAACCTGCGGAGGGCCGTGCAGGCTGCACCGGGAGCGAAGCGGTGACGGCCCTGCTCGAGGTGGACAGCGTGTCGCGGGCCTTCGGCGGGCTGGTGGCGCTCGATGGCTGCTCTCTCATCGTCGACGAAGGAGAGGTCGCCGGTTTGATCGGCCCGAACGGCTCGGGCAAGACCACCCTCTTCAACGTCGTCACGGGGTACGTGCGGCCCGACGCGGGAAAAGTGCGGCTGCACGGAGTGGACATCACTGGCGCTTCTCCGGCCAGGGTATTCGGCCTGGGGCTCGGGAGGACCTTCCAGCTCACGCGGATCTTCGCCCGTCTGAGCGTGCTCGAGAACATGCTGGTGGCCACTCAGCGCCGAGAAGGCTGGCTGCGCAGCGTGGTGAAAGGTCAATCTTCCCCGGCGGAGCGGGCGCGCGCGATGGAGCTGCTCGAGCTCGTCGGGCTCCAGGGTCTCGCGCGCTCGCCGGCGGGCATCTTGTCGTACGGCCAGCGCAAGCTTCTGGAACTCGCCTACGTGCTCGTGGCCGATCCGTCGATCGTCCTGCTCGACGAGCCCGCAGGGGGGGTCAACCCGTCGCTCATCAACTTGATCGCGGATCGGATCCGCGCTCTGAACGCCCAAGGGAAGACCTTCCTCGTCGTCGAGCACAACATGGAGTTCGTGATGAGCCTGTGCGACCGGGTGACGGTGATGAGCCAGGGCACGGTGATCGTGTCGGGGACTCCTGACGGGATCCGCAGAGATCCTCGGGTCCTCGACGCGTACCTCGGGGGCTCCGATGAAGACGATCTCACCGATCTCGCCGCTGAGGACGGGCCGGAGGTGGGCCGTGGTGTCGCGGGCCGTTGAACCCGACGGCGAGCGGGCAGTGTTGAGCAAGGCGCCATCGCGTCCGTTGCTCGCTTTCCGCGACGTGTGCGCCGGCTACGGCGGCGCCGACATCTTGCACGACGTGAGCTTCGAAGTCCCCGAGGGGGGGCTCACGTGCGTGGTCGGTCCGAACGGAGCGGGAAAGTCGACGCTCCTCGGCACGGTGAGCGGGATCGTCCGGACCCGCCGAGGGGAGCTCGTGTTCCGCGGCGAGCCTCTCAAGAAAGCCAACCCTCGGGATCGTCTCGACCGCGGGATCGTCCAAGTTCCCCAGAACCACAGCCTGTTCCGCGAGATGACGGTCCGTGAGAACGTGGAGCTGGGCGGATTCGTCTTGAAGGACCGTGCGCTCGTGCGGCAACGCTACGAGCAGATCGCAGAGACGATGCCGGTCGTGGCGGCGCGGGCCAAGGACAAGGCGGGGAGCCTCTCGGGTGGCCAGCAGCGTCTCGTCGAGTTCGCTCGGTGCCTGATGCTGGACCCGGTGCTCGTCGTCCTCGACGAGCCCTCGATGGGCCTCGACCCGCGCACGCGCAAGACGGTGTTCGACACGGTGCGGACGCTGCACAAGAGCGGACGGACGATCCTGCTCGTCGAGCAGAACGCCCGCGCCGGGCTCCGCCTCGCCACCCACGGGGTCGTGTTGGAGAACGGGCGCGTGCGGCTCGTGGGCTCCGGGCAAGAGGTGCTCGAGCACCCCGAGATCGGAGCGCTCTTCCTCGGCGGCGCGGCGCCGCTCAGCGTGGGCTCAGCAGGCGACGACGATGCCTAGGCGTGCCGGGTCGTGGGGGCGGTGGCGCCGAGGCGGTCCGCTATCCAGTCGGCGAGAAGAGACCGCGAGGCGAAGGCGTGGTTCGTCACCCCATGGTTGCCGTCGGCGATCATGACGAGCTGTGCGCCGGGCGCCTCCGCAGCGAGCCGTTCGGCATGAGCGGGACCCACGATCCGGTCCTCCCCCCCGTGGACGACGAGCAACGGCGAGGTGATGCGCGCTGCGGCGTACTCGAGCGTCAGCCGGCTCGCGAAAGCACGCGCTGCCTCGTCGTCGGCCGAGCGGGACCGATGCCGGAGCGTGTCGCGCGTCATGGGCGGGAGGTCTTCCCAGCCGAGGTCGAAGCGGAACGGGCCGGCGAGCACCACCCCTGCCGTGAACCGCTCTTCGAATGCCATGGCCCGTGCCGCGTAGTAGCCGCCGAGACTGATGCCGAACATGCCGGCGCGCGCGGTGTCGACGTCGGCGCGCTCGGTCAGGAAGTCGAGCGCGGCGCTCGCGACGCGCTCGTAGGCAGGCTCGATCGGGAGGTCGTACTCGCTCTCGCCCTGGCCCGGCCCGTCGACGGCCAGCGTCGCCATCCCGCGCGCGCAGAAGTACCCGGCGGTCTCTTGGAGCTCCTCTTTCACCGAGTCGAGGCCCGGAGCCATGACGACGACCGGAGGCGCGACCGTCGTGCGCGGCACGCGCAGGAAAGCAGGGAGGTGAGTGCCGCCATAGGGGACGAGGACTCGCTCGGCCGGGGGATCGAGACCTGCGGCGCCCTTCGCGTACGCAGCGACTGCGCGCTCGTGCGCCGCACGCTGCTGGGCCGGGTCGATCACGAACACGAACTTCGCCCAGTGCCACGCGAGCCCGGCGTGGCGCCAGGCGGCCGTGGCGGTGACTGCGTGGCC
>JAJYYT010000423.1 GCA_021800645.1 Actinomycetes bacterium | reverse complement strand
GCGGCGGGGGGGACGTAGCCCAATCGGCAGAGGCAGGGCGCTTAAACCGCCTCCAGTGAGGGTTCGAATCCCTCCGTCCCCACTCACTCACACTCGGAATTCTCGTTCCAGTTCGGCTGGTCATGCCGTCGTGGACCGTTGACAGCTGATCGGAGTCGAACCAGCTGACTCCGCAGCGCTCGACGACCGCCGCGTCCGCAGCGGTGCCCCTGTTGTCCGGTGGCAACGACCATCGGCTCCAGATCGCCCGGATCCGACGTCACAAGCTCGACCCCGTCGTTCGCACGAAGGACGACTGCCGCTGCGATTCCGATCATCCCGTCTCGTGGGGTGAAGCGTCGTCCCGTCGCACACGGCGCGGACGGCGGCTCGCGAGGTACTCGGCGGGCATCCCCGGCCCGGGCCGGACGGCAACCTCCGAGGCGTCGACCGTTCCGCAGGTTGCGCACACGATCTCCTGATGCACCGCGCCCCCACATCCTGAGTGCTCGTACAGGATCGGTGGACCTTGGGGGCTCGCCCAGCGATCGCCCCACGCAGTCAGCGCGATCAAGGCCGGTCCGAGATCACGGCCCTGCTCGGTGAGCACGTACTCGTACTGCACGGGGCGGGCGGAGTACCGACGGCGCTCCATGATCCCAGCCGCCACGAAGGCATCGAGGCGCGCGGCGAGGACGTTGGTGGCCACGCCGAGGTTGTGCTGAAAGTCGCCGAAGCGGGTGACCCCCGCGAAGAGCGCGTCTCGGACGATGAGCAGGCTCCAGCGCTCCCCGACCACGTCGAGGGCACGAGCGATCGAGCACACCTGTTCGTCGTAGGTCTTCCCGAGCACCGACGGCCACTCTACCACCCAACTTGCATCACACAAGCGGCCCGGAGTACAATGACTCCGCCGGCGAGTTCGATGATGAAAGGTGCTGGGGCAGAAAGGGGCGGACCGGTGGCGTCGTCGACTGAAGTGCGCGAATCCATGGTGCCTTGCCGGGACCCGCTCGGGGGATCGACAGGCGTCGCGAGCTTCTTCGTGCGGCTCGCTCCGGTGCTCAACGTTCGAGATCTGAAGGCAGAGCGCGCCTTCTACGAGCGACTCGGGTTGCCGGTCACGTATGAGGGAGACGAGTACCCCGACTTCATCGCGTTTGGCACCGGGGACATGGAGTTCGGAATCCAGCAATCACCGGATGCAAACGACCCTCCGAGCGTGCTGACCTGGCAGATCATGGTCTCAGACGTCGACGCAGCATTGGAGCGGTGTCACAATGCGGGCCTGCGTTGTGAGCTGGAGCAGAACAACCCGGCACCGGGGTGGACCTATCGGCGCATCATCCTCGAAACTCCAAGCGGCTACCGACTGGCCCTCGAAGGTCCGAACGAGACCTGAAGGAGCCGAGAAGGTTCCGAACCCTCCGAGCGGCCCCGCTCCGGACCGGCCTCGGCGGCCGACATCGCATCAGTCGCCCGTCGGGCCAGAAGCCATGCCCGCAACCCCCGGCAAGGGGGCGACGGACTCCCACACGGCGAGCTCGTCGTTTCGCGGTGCCCGCTCCACTCCGACGGAGCGACCGAAGACCATCGTGGCACGCTCGTCACCGTCCCACGCCGGCCATCGGCCCACCGCCGAATTGGAGGGGTCGAGCGACCGCGCGAAGGAGACCCAGGAGTCCCGCATGGCGGCGGACAAGGTATCCGCCCGGATGCGGGAGCCCGGTCCGGCGCTGGCGTTCCCCTCGCCGCCCCCGCCGCGGGTCTCGGCTCCGTCGCCTCCCCCGACGACGAACGGGGAGATGCCGGGATCGGCGTAGGTGCCGAAGACGAAAGGGATCTCGAGCGCGTGCGTCGCGCCGAGGGTCCCGCCGAACGCGGGCGATTCCCAGGTGAACAGGTAGACGTAGGTGCGGGGGCTGTGCGCACGCAGCGCTGCCGCGAGCCGAAGGGACGGCCAGCGGAAGACGATGTCGCTCCCAGCCGCGACCCACAGCCCACGCGGTGTCGCCGGCTCGCCGCGCTTGGAGAGCACTCCGCGGTAGTGGTCGACGACCCGGTCCGAGGGGACGTATGGCGCGGACCGCTCGAGGCGCTCATGCAGCGACGCGCGGTCCATCGCGTGCGTCGAAGGGTCGCTCAGCGCGAAGAACGTCATCTCGTCGCGGTTCGTTCCCACGATCGTGGCCACGCTTGCGGCCGCACCGCCGCTGACCGCCCGGATCGGTGTCACGGGCAGCGTCGCACCGTCGACGACCGGGAGGAGCGGTTGGGGAAGTTCGCCGGCCCGCGGCGGGCGGCGGGACAGGGCGCCGAGCGCGGCGACGAGCTCTTGTGGAGGCACCGCCTCGAGCGCGTCGCGGGACACCTCTGGCATGCCGAGCTCTCGGACGAAGGACGCCGCGACCTCCGCCGCGCGCGGCGCGCTGAGCGTGTACGGCGGCCCGCTCTGGACGATCGCGCCGCCGAAGAGGCCGCGCGCATCGGGCGCGGCGAGGAGCGCCGAGATGCACATGGCGCCCGCCGATTCGCCGAACACGGTCACCTTGGACGGGTCGCCGCCGAACGACGCGATGTGGTCGCGCACCCAGCGGAGGGCGGCGATCTGGTCGAGCAGCGCCCAGTTGGCCGATACGCCCGTCCCCGACCCAAGCGCTGGGTGCGCGAGGAACCCCAGCGCGCCGAGCCGGTAGTTGACGTTCACGACCACGACGTCGCCCTCGGCTGACAGGCGGCGAGGGCGGTAGATGACGCTGCCGGCGGTCCCCGACGTGAAGCCGCCGCCGTGCACCCACACGAGCACGGGCCGGCGCGACGCGTCGAGGCCTGGCGTCCAGACGCTCAGGTGCAGGCAGTCCTCGCTCTGCTCCACGGGGTCACCCGGCAAGGAGGCAGCAGGCAGGGGCTGGGGGGCGAGCGGGCCGGGTTCGCGGGCGTCACGCACGCCCGACCACGGCTCGGGCCGCTGAGGCGGT
>JAJYYT010000422.1 GCA_021800645.1 Actinomycetes bacterium | reverse complement strand
TCTGGTTCCTCTCGACGTCCGGACACGGAGCAGAAGCTCTCGTAGCCCTCGTCGTCTTCGGGCTCTTCACGTTCAGTGGGTTCCCTTTGCTGCTTTCCCTCGTCGCCGACTACGTGCCCAAGAGCTCGTCCACGACCGGGAACGCGCTCGTATGGGGAATCGGCTCGACCGGCGGTCAGGCGCTCGGCCCCCTCGTGGCCAGCCTGATCATGGGGAGCTCCGAGGCGCACCTCGGCCTGGCCTTCGCCATCCTCGGCGGTGTGGCAGCCGCAACGGTGGTCGCGACTCCGCTCCTCGGACGGACCGCTCGTTCCTCCTCTATGGCCATGTTCGGCTGACCCGCGGCCGGGCGGTCCGGTTGGCGTCGAGGACCCTCGTGGACGTCGGCGTCACGCACTGCCGAGACTGCTCGGTGCGGGGTTCAGCATCCCGGGGCTGAGGGGCTTCACAGGCGGACGGCGTCGACGACCCAGGCTTCGGCGGCGGACGTGCCGCCGGCGGACGCGCCGGCGGCGGACGCGCCGGCGGGGACGCTCAGTTCGAAACGGCCGGGCAGCAGTGACTCGATGCGCCAGCCGGTGGCGAACGCAGAGCGGAGCTCGTCTTCGGTGACCCTGCGAGGACCCCAGTCGCCCGCCTGGCGATCGCTGAAGCACATGAGATGCAGGTGGCCACCCGGCCGGAGGGCGGCATGCAGCGCCGTGACGTAACAGGCCCTGTCTGCGTCGTCGAACACGTGGAACAGCCCGCTGTCGGCGATCGTGTCGTAGGCCGGGCCGTGTGCATCGAGACGACGGGCGTCGAACACCTCGAAGGCCACTTCGACACGTCGTTCGGCCGCCTTGCGCCGGGCCTCCTCCACGGCTCGTACGGAGATGTCGATGCCGAGCGCGCGGGCACCGCAGACCGCTGCGAGGATCGTGTGCTCGCCGGTTCCGCAGCCGGCATCGAGGAACGCTCCGCTGAGCGCGCCGACCTCGGCAAGGCGAACGAATGCCGGCTGCGGGCGCCCGATGTCCCAGGGCGGCGGCGACCCGCCGGCGTACGCCCCGTCCCACTCGCGCCCGTCGTCCGGTTCGACCATCTTCTTCTCCTCCTCCTACAGGGTCGCCAGCGGGCAACGGTTGCCCGACTGTGACCGGGTGCTCGATCGAACCGTGGCGCAGGCGAGGATCTTCCCGTCACCTGGCTGCCATGAGGACACATGAGTGGAGGAGCTCATGCCCATGACGGCACAAGCACGCGGCGAGCACACGACCCACTGGCTCGCTGGAAGAAGCTGGGCAGCGGCGTAGTCGCCGCGCAGGAAGGCGGAGACGATCGCCCGATCCAGCTGCTTCCCGGTGAGGCGCAGTTGGGCTTCTGCCGCCTTGGCCTCGGCGGACGCCACTGCGGCGGTCCGATTTCCTTGCCAGTACCCAGTCCACCCGAACAAAGCGCCGACTGCGAGCGCACAGACCACCGGTGCAGTCCATCTCGCCTGCACACGCAGCCTTGGACGGCCCTTCGGCCGCAAGCCTGAATTCCTGAGTCGTGGGAGATGCCTGCTCGCTGCGACCAGCAGGAGCAGCACGCCGATGCCACAACAGCAGTCGGCGATGTTGCCCGCCTTGAACGGCCCCAGGCCGAGCCAGAACCAGTTCACCACAGCGCGCTCCCTCGCTCCGTCGGTGAGCGTGGCAAAGCCGAGCCGGTCGAGCAGGTTCGAGCTCAGCCCGGCGAGCAGGACGACCGCCCCAAGACGTGGGAGGCGTCCACGCAGGCGGGTGGCGACGAGGAATATCGCGCCCGCGACGAGGCACACTCCCACTGAGTCGAGAAGTGCCCCGGTCACCGGTCCCGCGTACTGGTCGCCAACTATCCGCGGCATCAGCGTCCCCGCAGCGGGATCAAGGCTGACCGAGGGGCTGGACGCCAGTGCCTTCGTCACCTGGTCAACCGCGACCAGCAGGAGACGTTTATGGACGATAAGATGGCTTCGACCGACGAGATTCTGCCTCCCGGGCGCCTCGCCGCACTGGGCGCCCAACATGTTTTGGTCATGTATGCCGGCGGCATCGCCGTGCCGGTCGACTGGAAGATCGCCCACACGGCGCCCACACGGCCCGCGGCGAGCCGTCCACGAGCGCAGGCTGTGCGCCCGCCGCCCGGCCGGCGAAGGTCCGAGCAACAGCAGAGGCGCCGCGTAGCTCCTCTTCGAGAAGAGGTGCTCCGAACTTTGCCCGCATCGCCGTCGTCTTCACCGCCACGGCGTCGGCACGCAGGACCACCTCGGGGTCCAAGACGGCCAGGAGCGCGTCGAAGTCCCCGTCGCGCGAGGCGGCGAGGAAGGCCTCCACGACCCGCCGCTGGCGCTCGCGGCCGGCACGATCCGCAGCGGCCGCCCTCTCTGGGTCGGCGCCACCTTCTCCGGCGCGCACCTTGCGCCGGGCGCGGCTGGCGAGCTGTCGGGTGGCGGCCTCCGAGCGGTCGAGGATCGGGGCGATCTCCTCGAAGGGCACGGCGAACAGGTCATGGAGGACGAACGCCAGCCGCTCCGACGGAGCGAGGGCGTCGAGGACCACCATGAGCGCCGGGCCGATCGACTCGGCGAGCAAGGTGTCGTGGTCGGCCTCGTCGGCCGGTGCCGCCCTGGAGGTGTCAGGTACGTGGCCCCCGACCGCCTCCTCGGGGCGCGACCGGCGCGAGCGGAGCACGTCGAGGCAGATCCGGGCGACGACGGTGGTCAGCCATCCGCCGAGGTTGTCGACGGCCGCGGCGTCGGCACGGCTGAGGCGGAGCCAGGCTTCCTGGACGGCGTCGTCGGCCTCGTGGGTCGAACCGAGCATCCGCATCGCCACCGCCCGCAGGTGAGCCCGGTGGGCCTCGAAGCGCCGGGCGAGTAGTTCGGGGTCGCTCACCGTCACGTCCTCTCTTTCGTCGTCGTCATATCTCATGACGACGCCCACCGGGTCGAGGTG
>JAJYYT010000421.1 GCA_021800645.1 Actinomycetes bacterium | reverse complement strand
GGCAGGGAGCGCGGTCATGGCCGAGTCGATCTCGACGAACCAGCTGCCGATGGCTCCGACTGTCACGCTCACGGGTTCACCGCCATCGCGTGACGAGCACCCACGATGTCGTCGACCATGGCGACCTCGCGCCTGGCCTCTTCCTGGAGATGCTCGCCGTGGCGGCGCTCGTCCAGGCGTTCGAGCATGGTGACGCGCTGGGCCGCGCTCCTCCACGCGACGTGCGCGAGCGCCGCTTCGCTCGCCGCGCGACCCACCTGCCGCTGTGCTCGCTCGACGGAGCGCGCCGCGAGATCGGCGTCACAACGTTCCCCCAGGAGCGAAGCGACGTCGGCGACGTGCGCACTCGTCGCGAGATATCGCGCCTCCGCGAGGTCCCGGGCGGCGATCGCCGAGACGAGCGACACGTTCGCCTGGTGGAGCTTCGCACGCGCGGCCTTCTCTTCGGCACGACGCACCCTGAGCACCGTCTGGAGGCGGAAGACGTACCTCATGACGCGATGGGGACGACGTCGGCGCACGGAAGGTCGCCCGCGCCTTCGAGATCGGGCGGCGTGAGCAGGGTCCGGAGCTGTGCCCAGGACTCCTGGGCAGTGCAGATCTCGGAGATGTCCTGGCGCAGGAAAGCGTCGATCAGTGGCTTCAGATCGAGCGCCCTGTCGACCGTCGGGTTCGACCCCCTCGAGTAGGCGCCGATCTCCACGAGGTCCTTGGCCTCGCGGTAGGCCGCAAGGAGCTCGCGCAGCTCCCGGGCGAGCGAACGCTGCGCAGGGGTGGTGATGGCCGACTCGAGGCGGGAGATCGAGTCGAGGACCTCGATGCTCGGGTAATGCCCCGACGTCGCGAGCCTCCTCGAGAGGACGATGTGCCCGTCGAGGATCGAGCGCGTCGCGTCCGCGATCGGCTCGTTCATGTCGTCGCCTTCGACGAGGACCGTGTAGAGCCCCGTGATGCTGCCGCGCTCGGCGGCACCCGCACGCTCCAGGAGCCTGGGGAGGAGCGAGTACATCGACGGTGGGTAGCCCCTCGTCGTGGGGGGCTCCCCGGCCGACAGGCCCACCTCGCGCTGGGCCATGGCGAGGCGGGTGACGCTGTCGGCCATGAGCACCACGTCCGCGCCCTGGTCCCTGAACCATTCAGCGATCCGCGTGGCGACGAAGGCCGCTCGGATGCGAACCAGCGCGGGCTCGTCGGAGGTGGCGACGACGACCACCGAGCGTGAGCGCGCGTCACCGAGGTCGTGCTTGATGAACTCCTGCACCTCGCGTCCCCGCTCGCCGACGAGCGCCACGACCGAGACGTCCGCGTCCGCGCCCTTGGCGATCATGCCGAGGAGCGTGGACTTCCCCACTCCCGAGCCGGCGAGGATCCCCAGGCGCTGACCTCTGCCGCACGGGATCACGGTGTCGATCGCCCGCACGCCGAGCGTGATCTGGCGATCCACCATCTCGCGCCGCAGGGGGTGGGGGGACTTCGCCTCGATCGAGGCCTCTTCGCAGCCGCGAAGTGGGCCCCCGTCGTCGATCGGATGCCCGAGGCCGTCGAGGACGCGTCCGAGGAGCTGCTCGCCGACAGCCACAGGGAGGGGACGGCCCGTCGTGGTGGCCTCGTCGCCGTACCGCACCCCCGCGGCATTTCCGAGGGGCATGCAGGTGAGGCTGTCGCTCTGGAGCGCCACGACCTCGGTGGGCAACCGCACGCCTGTCGAACGACGGACGAAGACCGCGTCTCCGACGGCCGCCTCGATCCCCTCGATCTCGAGCCTCAGGCCGACGACCCGACTGACCTTTCCCGTCCGGCGCGGACGAGCGGCGTCGAGCACCCCGCGACGGACGGTGGCGTCTGCGAAGGCGCTCACCGGGACAGGACCCCCTGCAACTGCCGGCGGACCCGGTCGAGCGCGGAGGACAGCTGGGCATCGATCCTGCAGCTGCCGACCTCGACGACACACCCGGTCATGTCCACCGAGGGATCACGGACGACGTCGACCGTGCCACCGTTCGCCATGGCACGGATCTCGTCGTCGGAGAGCACTGCGTTCGGACTGACCCTGACCACGAGGTCCGGTCCGTCGGGTGCCAGCGCGAGCGCTCGCACGATGCCGGAGCTCACGGCCCGGTGGCCATCGACCTCTTCGCCGAGGAGCACCTCGGCGAGGTCGACGACGAGCTCGGCGAGGTCGCGCCCCACCTCCTCGACGACCTCCTCCCGCATCGACGCGGCCTTCGCCGCGGCTTGGGCGATCGCGTCCGCGAGCGCCTCGAAGCGCTCTCGGCGCGCCACCTCGGCCGACGCCATGGCCTCCGCCAAGCCAGCGGCCCTGCCTTCGTCGAACGCTTCTCTGCGTGCCTCGGCGACGATCCGCTCCACGTCGGGAAGCTCCCCTGCCACCGACGGGGCACGCGGAGCATGCTCGGAGACCGTCGGGAGCGCATGGGCGACCTTCTCCGGCCGGCGCAGGACGAGCCACGGCTCAGGCGATGAGCTCATCTCCCGCCCTCCTCACGTTGATCGTGCCGTCGTCGATGAGCGCACGGACGGATCGCACGACGTTGGCCTGCGCCTCTTGGACCTTGGACAGCAGCTGGGCACCGAGCGACTGGGTCTCCTCTTCCAAGTCCACGAGGAAGCGTTCGGTGCTGTTCCTCTTGATCTTCTCGACGAATTCGCCATTCGCGTTCTTGAGCGCCAGCGCGAGTGTGCGCAACGTGACGGCACGCACCACCTGCTGGATCGCCGCGTCGTCGAGGTCGAGGATGTCGTCGAAGACGAACATCTCTTCGCGGATCTTCTCGACCATGTCGGGGTCGTGCTGTTCGATGAGCTTCAGGATCTCGCGGTCCAGGCCCCGCTCGACGTGGTTCAAGACCGCCGCAGCTGCGGGGACCCCGCCCGACGTCGCGGACGCCGCACGCGCCGGCATCGACGTCATACGACTCCGCAGGATGCCTCCGACCTGCGAG
>JAJYYT010000420.1 GCA_021800645.1 Actinomycetes bacterium | reverse complement strand
CCTCCTTGAAGTCGTCCAGGTCGAGGAGAAAGACCGCGACGACCGGCTCGGCGCCGTCGGTGCGCCGGCGTGCAACCGGCCCCCCGGCGCGCCTCTCGATCGCCTCGCGGAGCCGCTGGGACAGCAGGGTCCGGTTGGCCAGCCCGGTGAGCGGGTCGTGGAGGGCCAGTTCGGCAAGGCGCGCCTCGTTCCGCTTGCGCTCGGTGACGTCGTGCACGGCGACGACCGCTCCGAGCGTGCCCCCGTCCTCGCCCACCAGCCGCTGGCCGTTCACACTGACCGTCCGTCGCTCGCCGGCGCGCGTCTCGATGACCATCTCGGCCTCACGGACGCGCTCGCCGGACAGGGCCCGCACGAGCGGGTTCTCGCTGGCGCGCATCGGCTCGCCGTCGACCCGGAGCAGACCTCGCCCCGAAGGGATCTTGCCGATGGGGTCGGCTCTCGGGTCGAGGCCGTGGAGGCGCCGTGCCGCCGGGTTGAACAGCGTGATCCGCCCGTCGGCGTCACAGGCCACGATCCCCTCCTCGAGCGTGTCGAGGAGGACCTGCAGGAAGCGATCCTCGCGGCGCCGCTCGAGGACCGCGCGGCGTGCGTCGGTGATGTCGCTGAAGGAGGCAACCGCCCCCGTCACCGCGCCCTCGGCGTCGACCATCGCCTGCGCGTTGATGCGCACCCAGCGCGTCGGTGTCCCCGTCCGGACGACTCCGTGCACCACACCGGTGACTCGCTGCCCCGTGGCGAGGCACCGGAGGAGCGGATGGGCCTCGTCGGGGACCGGACGGCTGTCGGCGTCGACCGTCGCGGCCCCGGTGCTCCGGAGGTGGGCGCTCACAGCGGCGAGGGACTGGCCCACGAGCCAGGTTGCGGGCATGCCCCAGAGCCGCTCGAAGGCGTCGTTGACCCGGACGACCACGCCGGCGTCGTCGACCATCATGACGCCGTCCGCCAACGAGTCGACGATGGCGGAGTGGCGGCGCTCGACCTCGACGGCGCGCGCTTCGCGCCGTCGTCGCTCGGTGATGTCGCGGACGCTGAGCACGATCCCGTGGATCGGGTCCTCGAGGTGGTTCGCCGCCACCACCTCGACGACGACCAGCCGGCCGTCGCTCCGCTGCGCCTGCAGCTCGAGCGACGCGATCAACCGGCGGCGGGCCACGAGGTCGTCGAAGACCGCCCGGAACGCAGGCATGGTCGCCACGTCGAGGCAGTCGAAGATCGACTTCCCGACGGCTTCCTCCGGCTCGATGCCGAGCACCCGACGGGCCGAGGCGCTGACGAAGCCGACCCAACCCGAGGCATCCGTCACCACCACGACGTCGAACTCGTGCCCGATGAGCGCCCGGAGGCGCAACCGCCCCGCCCCCCCTGCCTCACTCGACGTGACGGCGTCAGGCTGATCCTGTTCCGCCTCCCTTGGACGCACGCCGTCGGTCGTGGCTGACGGGGTACTGGTACTGGCACTGGGGCTGGTGGTGAGGCTGGTGATGAGGCTGGCGGTGGCACCGGTGGGGATACCCGGCTCGACTGCTTCTCCCCCATCTGTCCCGGGTTGTCCTGGACCCGACGACGGGGCCAGAGCACCAACGGCGGGCACACCGAGCGCCGCCTCGGTGGCACCGAGCTGGAGCTCACCGGTCACGAGGCCACCGCCACGGCCAGCCCGCCACGCCTACCCTCCCGACGGTCCGAAGGCCACACCGGTTGGAAGGCGTGCCACTGCTCGGGGGCTCGGCCAATGAGCCCTTCGAGCCGGGTGGCGATGGCCTGGGTCAACCGTTGGACGTCGGTCCGCAACGTGCCCGTCCGCGTCAGGTCGAGCGGCTCCTCGACGACGGCGTGGTGATCGCGACCAGGCCCGCTGTAGACCGCAGCCGTGAGCAGGGTCGCCCCCGTGCGCAGCGCCAGGGTCGCCGGTCCCGCCGGCATCGTCGTGCGCTCGCCGAAGAACTCGACCTCGATGCCGGTACCGGTCAGGTCGCGCTCGCAGAGGAGGCCGACCAGACCGCCTGCCTTCAGGGTGCGAAGCAGCGCGCTGCCCGCGCTGTCGTCGAGGGGGACGATCGTCAGCCCCATCGCGGCACGCTCGGCCACTAAGTAGTCGAAGAGCGCTTCGGGCTCGAGGCGCTCGGCGACGGCAGTCATCGGGTACCCGGCTGCAGCAAGGAACGCCCCGCCGAACTCCCAGCTCCCCACGTGCGGGAGGGCCATCACCACGCCCGCGCCCGACGCCATGCCAGCGACGACGTGCCGCCACCCATCCTCGACCACCACAAAGTGCTGTTCGACCTCGCTCCGCGCCGTCGAGGAGAGCCGTGCTCCCTCGACCCAGTAGCGGGCATACGCGTCGAAAGCCCGGCGCACCCAGCGGTCCAGCTCGCCCTCCTCGAGGTCGGGCCCGAGCACACGACGCAGGTTCCGGGCCACCACCGCCCGTTGGTCGCGCTGGACCCGAGCCAACACGCCGCCGACCGCCCAGCCGGCCCCCAGCGCCACCGGCTCGGGCAGGACGGCGAGCGCGCCGCCCAGGGTCCGGTAGGTGTGGAATGCCAGCCGACCTCCTCGTGTCACTGCCCCTCCGCTCTTCTCCGTCCGCCTCGGTCGTCCAACCGAGGTATCGGCACCCTCGGGGACGATCCTGAGCCCGCTGCTCATCTCATGGCGCGTTCAGTGACGATCCTGCGCATGTGGCACAACGTCAGTGCGTCTGGTGCCGCTCCTGGGCCCTCCACCCACTCCACCCTCGATGGCGTCGCCTGCCCGACGCCGCGGTGCCAACCTATCCGCTCCGACGCGTCACTGCCCGGGACCGCAGGGTCGATCGCGCCGATCCGGACCGCCAGGTACGTGCCGTACGGGCTGACGTCCCGCTGTGACGTCGCAGCCGCCACCGAGAGGACGCCCGACCCGATGCTTGCCGCCGCCGCCGCCGGACCGTGGCGCGCGTACGGGCCACGTGGACACGAGCCCGC
>JAJYYT010000419.1 GCA_021800645.1 Actinomycetes bacterium | reverse complement strand
CGTACATCGTCTTCTCCCCCCACGCGCCGTAGGCCTCCATGACGCGGTGGTCGGGGTCGGAGAGCAACGGGAACGCGAGGCCGTACTTCTCCCGGAACTTGACGTGCTCGGCAGCGCTGTCGGGGGAGATGCCCAGCACCTTCGCGCCCGAGCGCTGGAAGGCGGCGAGGTTCTCGTTGAACTGGCACGCCTCCTTCGTGCAGCCCGGCGTGTCGTCGGCGGGATAGAAGTAGACGATCACCGTCGAGCCCCGGAAGTCGCGCAGCGAGACCGGGCTGCCGTCTTGGTCGGGGAGGGTGAATTCCGGTGCGGAGCCACCTTCAGCGAGTCGCGTCACGGCTGGAAGCTTGGCATAACGGCGCCCAGCGCGCGCCAAATGCGCTGATCGGCGGCTTCACCCTGGTAGATTGCATCTGACGGCAACGGGCGCCCTCGTGCGATCCGGTCGTCTGGGCCCTCCTCTTACGTTGGACGGCGCCGGGCCCCGCCAAGGTGAGAGAGCAGGAATGACAACCGACACGTACGAGACCGCAGGGACGTTCGAGTCCCTCGGTGTCGCCGATCTCTTGGTCAAGGAGCTCGCCGACCAAGGGATCACCACCCCCTTCCCCATCCAGGCGCTGACGGTCGCAGACGGGCTTGCCGGACGGGACGTCTGCGGGAAGGCGAAGACCGGATCGGGCAAGACCCTGGCATTCGGCCTCCCCCTGCTGCAGCGCACCGCGGCAGCGCTCGACGGCGAGGGACGTGCGAGGGGGCACCCCGCACGTCCACGGGCCCTGGTCCTCCTCCCGACGCGGGAGCTGGCGGTGCAGGTGCACGACGTGCTCGCTCCGCTGGCCAGGAAGGTCAGCCTCCGGATCGCCGCCATCTACGGGGGGGCGGACGTCGACCGCCAGGTGGCGAAGCTGCGAAAGGGCGTCGACGTGGTCATCGCGACGCCGGGCCGGTTGATCGACATGGGGGACCGAGGCGAGCTCTCGGTGGCCGACGTCGAGGTGCTCGTGCTCGACGAGGCGGACCGCATGGCCGACATGGGCTTCATGCCCCAGGTGGAGTGGGTCCTGCGGCGGCTGGGGCGGTCCCACCAGACCCTCCTGTTCTCCGCGACCCTCGACGGTGCCGTGGACCGACTGGTGCGCCGGTACCTGCACGATCCCGTGCACCACGAGGTGGCCTCCAGCACCCAGACCGTCTCCGCCATGGTCCACCGCTTCTTCCAGGTCCACCAGATGGACAAGGTGCGCGTCGCCGCGTCGATTGCCCGCGCTGAGGACAAGACGTTGATCTTCGTGCGGACGAAGAGGGGTGCGGACCGGCTCGTGGAGCAGCTCGGCGACGAAGGGGTGCGCGCCGCTGCGATCCACGGGGACCTGCGCCAGTCGAACCGTGAGCGGGCGCTCGCCGACTTCGCGTCCGGAACGCTCCCTGTCCTGGTCGCGACGGACGTCGCCGCACGCGGGCTCCATATCGAAGCTGTCGACGTCGTCGTGCACTACGACCCGCCCGAGGACCATAAGGCATACCTGCATCGCTCGGGAAGGACGGCTCGTGCCGGGTCGACCGGTGTCGTCGTGAGCCTGGTGCTGTGGAACCAGGTCGTCGAGGCGGAGGTCGTCCAGCGCAGGCTCGGGCTGCGCGTCCCGATCATCGAAGTCTTCTCGAACGACCCTCGCCTCCAGGACCTGGGCGAATGGGAGCCCTCCTACGAGGAGGCCGTCATCTGATCGAGCGGTGGGCGCCTCGCGAGGACCTCGAGCGCGTCCTCGTCGTCGCTGCCCATCCCGACGACGTCGATTTCGGCGCTGCAGGGACCGTCGCGGCGTGGACCGACGCGGGTGTCGAGGTCGCGTACTGCGTCGTGACGGACGGCGAGGCGGGCGGCGAGGACCCGTCGGTCTCCCGAGCCGAGATGGCGAACCTGCGGCGCGACGAGCAACGGGCCGCGGCCAAGGAGGTGGGCGTGCGCTCGGTCTCCTTCCTCGGCTATCCCGACGGACGGCTCGAGGTCAGTCAGGCGCTGCGGCGCGACGTCACGAGAGCGGTCCGCGCCTTTCGGCCGCAGCTCGTGCTCGCACCCTCGCCCGAGCGGTGGTGGGAGCGCATCCACGCGAGCCATCCCGACCATCTGGCCGCCGGCGAGGCGGCTACCTGCGCGGTCTACCCCGACGCTCGGAACCCGTTCGCCCACCCCGAGCTCCTCGACGAGGGGCTCCAGCCTCACGCTGTCGACGAGCTGTGGCTCATGGCATCAGGCGCGCAGAACGTGGCAGTCGAGATCACCGGGACCTTCGAGCGCAAGATCGCCGCACTGTTGTGCCATCGGACCCAGGTCAACGACCCCGAAGGGATCGTCGAGCGCATGCGAGCCGGAGCCGCTGCTGCGGCGCAGGACGCGGGCATGCCCGAAGGGTCGTTGGCCGAGGTGTTCCGACGCGTGGTGACGAGCTGAGAGACGGTCCTCGTCCTCAGCGCGCGAGCTGCCTGAGGACGTACTGCAGGATCCCCCCGTGCCGGTAGTACTCCGCCTCCATCGGGGTGTCGATGCGGACCCGCGCGCTGAACGTCGTGGTCGCCCCGTCGTCAGACGTCGCTTCGACTTCGAGCTCCTTGGGGAGGTCGCCTCGTCCGATCTCGCGGACTCCTCGGACGAAGAACCGTTCACGGCCGGTGAGCCCGAGCGAGGAGACCGAGTCGTCGGGTTGGAACTGCAAGGGAAGGATGCCCATGCCGATCAGGTTCGTGCGGTGGATGCGCTCGTAGCTCTGCGCGATCACGGCGCGTACGCCGAGGAGGCGCGGTCCCTTCGCAGCCCAGTCCCGGCTCGAGCCCGATCCGTACTCCCTGCCGGCGAGCACCACGAGCGGCACGCCGTCTGCTCGGTATCGCTCTGCGGCATCGAAGATCGTGGTCCGCTCCCCGTCCGGCAGGTGGACGGTCTCCCCTCCCTCGACGCCCGGGACGAGCTGGTTGCGCAG
>JAJYYT010000418.1 GCA_021800645.1 Actinomycetes bacterium | reverse complement strand
GCAGTAGCCCGTCCGCACGTGGAAGAGGAAGGCCTCGAGGGCCGAGTAACCCTCTCCGCTGTTCGCGATGGCTCCGCTCGGAAGACGCTGCGGCAGCTCGTAGTGGAAGCTCGGGTTGCCTGCGAGGTAGTCCTGGATGTCGACCGCCTTCGCTTCGGCGGTGGAAGCCCCGGCCACGATCCTGCGGGCGAGAGCGACGATGTTGGCCGGGATCGGATGCGGCAGCGAGGAGTCCGCGCTGAGCGGCTCGGTGCCACCGATCGGGCCGGACGCGGAGGACGAGCTCTGGCCGCCGGCGGACGACGGGGGTGAAGCCGGTAGGTATGCCTCGATGGCGAAGGTCTCGCCTCGACGGAGCGTGGGGACCGTAACTGGTCCCGACGCCGACGCCTCGACGGCGTTGCCCACTCCGCTCAGCGCCAGCGGCGGCCCGGGAATCGGCAGCTCCCTGCCCCCGAGCGAGTCGACCGTCAAGACTTCGGTGATCGCTGCCCTCCCGCCAGGGTAGGTGACGGCGGGAGGGTGCGCCAGGAGCGACTGCGTCGACTCGCCCACTGGCGGCAGCGCCACCTGCAGAGCCGACGAGTCGGACGCCGGTGTCCACTCGTTGCCGTTGAAATTGTCCAGGAGATAAAGCACCTCCCGTGTCGCCACACTCGAGTGCACGGTGAGAAGGGTCGACTTCGCCTGGAAGATCTCTTCCTCGCCGACACGAACGAGGGCGCTGACGACGACGGTGCCTCCCTTGCCTGTACCGCCTGGCCTCCCCAAGTTGGCGCCGCTGCCTGCCGTGCCGTGCCACGACACGAGCGCCTGGCTCTCGGCCCCCGGGAGCAGCGGGCCGAGCACTCCGGCGCCGATCGCGCCTAGCAGCACGAGACCCGGGGCTGCGACCCGCAACATCCGGAGGCCTCCCGGCCTCGTACGCGCGAGGCGTTGTGCCGCCGTCTCCTCCACGCGGGCGACCACGACCTGCACCCGTCGGGAGCGGCCGAGCGACCCGGCGAGGTACCAGACTGCAAAGGCGCCGAGAACGGCGAGCTCGATGGCGCGGCCGCTCGCAGTGCCGAGGGCCCCGGTGAACACCACCACGTCGAAGGCCGGCACGAGCGAGACGATCGCAGGCAGCGTCACGTCGCTGTCGAGCGCTTCTGCCGCAAGGGCCATGAAGCCGCACGTCCATGCGGCCGCAAGCACGAGACCGGTCGCGGTCGAGACCGGCGCGACCTGTGTCGAGAAGATGTGCCATGCCGCTTGCAGCTGGCTCGCGACCACGCTGCCGCCATGACCGACGGGAAGCGCCCAGGTGAGCCGGTTGAGATCGAGGGCGGCGAGCGGCACCCAGGCGACGAGCAGCACCGCCAGGATCCAGCCGCCGGCTGCGATCACCCGTCGGCCCCGCCTCGCAGCAAGCCGCGCCGCGTGGGCGAGGAGATGTGCCCCGATGCAGACGGGAACGAGCAGGAGCAGTTCGCCGGCGCCGTCGAAGCAGCGGGCGAAGGTCGCGGCCGCGGCGCCGTCGAGCAGCACGAGGCCAGGCCACCCTTGAGAGGCGCGCTTCACTTTGCCTTCACCGCCCGGCGGGCAGGACCGCCGGCACTTGGCGCGCCGGGCGCGCCGGGCGCCGAGCCGTCACGGTCGCCGTTCCTCGCCCCAGGCCCGCTCGAACTCGGCGGCGTGCCGAGAGGCTGACCCGGATCGGGGGCGGTGACCAGCCGAGCGAACACCTCGGCGGGCGTCGCCCACATCTCGGCGAGCGGACTCACCACCGACAGCATCACCATGAGGTGCTCTCGCCCCACCCTCTCGAGGCTCGGCCTCGGGGCACCGACCTCGATCACGACGACCCGGCCGGCGCGCGGAGGCAGCCCTGCGAGCTGTTGCAGCCGCGTTGCCGGATCTATCCGGCGGGACATGGGCTCGACGATGAAGAGGGCGCTCCAGCCACTTTGGGCAGCGAGCCGGTTGCCCACTAGGTTCGCGATCGAGAACTCGTCCTCCCGCTCAGCGCCCTGGTCGGCCGCTGCGTCCCCCTCGGGCGGAGGAGCTCGTCGGACCGCTGCGGCGGCTTGAGCGCGGCTCTTCGCGGCCGGGGTGAGCAGCGCTGGCTCGACCGTGGCGAGGCTCGACATGACGTTGTCGAGGTGCATCGGTCCGCTCCCCGTGCCTGAGTCGAGCTCCGACGTGGTGACCAGCCGGAAGGTGCCGTCGAAGGACGCAGCCCTTAGGAGGCTCGAGGCGATCTCGACGGCTCGTTCGAATTCCGGGCCGGCGTCGGCGTGCGTGACGAGCAGGACGGTGATACCGGAACGCCCAGAGAGATCAGGCTCGCCGCCCTCCCTCACCATCAGCTCACCCACGCGCGCCGTGGTGCGCCAGTGGATGAGGCGGAGGTCGTCTCCCTCCAGGTACTGGCGCAGCATCGAGGCGCCGGAGTTGATCCGCTCGGCCGAAGACCGTGCGACCTGCTGCCCGCTGACGCCGGCGGCGAGAGGCAGCGTCTGGGGCAGATCCTCCACGCGCGGCCGCACCAGGTACTGGAACGTATTGCTCGTGGTCAGCTTCCGGCTCGCCAGCCCGAGCGTGTCCGTGACCGTGCCGTCGTAGGCCCTCACCTGCCGCCGCCCACGAGTGTTCGTGTCGAGAGCGATCGTGACCGTCGCCCGTTCCCCCGGAGCGAGGCGGGGCACGACTATCCGGTGCAAGCCGCCGCCGACAGGCACCACGTGCACTCGGTTGGCCGGTGTCGGACTGCTCCCCACATTCTCGACGAACAGCTCGAGCAGGGCCCTTTCGCCTCTCGTGATCGCCTCGGGCACCACACGTCCGGCCACGGACACCTGAGCCACGCCCGGCCTGCACTGCACCACAGCTGCGACCACGAGCACGAAGGCCGCGGCGGCCATGCCGAACAGCTCGGTGATGCCGAGCACGCGGCCGATCACGATGAGGACGACGCCCGCCACGAGCACGAGTCGGC
>JAJYYT010000417.1 GCA_021800645.1 Actinomycetes bacterium | reverse complement strand
GCACCTCCAGCAGTGCGGAGGACGGATCGCCGCGGAAGTCGGACCCGACCTTGTCCACCTCGTCGAGGAGCAGGACGGGGTTCATCGTCCCCGCCTCCCTCAGCGCGCGCACGAGACGGCCGGGCTGCGCGCCGACGTAGGTGCGCCGGTGCCCGCGGATCTCTGCCTCGTCACGCACCCCCCCGAGCGCCACTCGGACAAACTTCCGGCCCAGCGCGCGCGCCACCGACTCCCCGAGCGAGGTCTTGCCCACGCCCGGAGGACCGACCAGCGCAAGGATCGCCCCGGCCCCTCTCCCCTCCACCGGGACGAGGCCGCGCTCGGTCTGGAGCTTGCGGACCGCGAGGTGCTCGAGGATCCTCTCCTTCACGTCCCCGAGGCCGTCGTGGTCCTCGTCGAGGATCGCGGCGGCGGCCGCGACGTCGAGCCGGTCCTCGGACTCCACGCCCCAGGGCAGCTCCAGCACCGTGTCGAGCCAGGTCCGGATCCAGCCGCTCTCGGGGTTCTGCTCGCTCGTACGCTCCAAGCGGTCGATCTCGCGCTCGACCGCAGCCCGGACCTTCTCGGGCAGCGCCCGCGCTTCCGCCTTGGCGCGGTAGTCGTCGGGGTCCTCGTCCCCCTCTCGGCCGGCCAGCTCTCCGAGCTCCTTTCTGATCGCCTCGAGCTGCCGGCGCAGGAGGAACTCGCGCTGGGTGCGCTCCATCCCCTCCTCGACGTCGCTCTTGATCCGCTCGCGCAGCGTGAGGTCCGCGAGCGTGTCACGGGCCCAGCCGAGCACGAGACGGAGCCGCTCCTCCACGTCGATGGTCTCGAGCACCTCCACCTTCTGGGCGAGGCTGAGGTCGGGCGAGTACCCGGCGACGTCGGCCAGACG
Organism: Actinomycetes bacterium; assembly: GCA_021800645.1. Next base: position 2,109 of record JAJYYT010000417.1, on the reverse strand, counting down.
GCTCGGGTCCGTGATCTCGCGCAGCTGGGCGGCGATCCTGCGCTCGCCGCGCCCGATGAGGATGTTCTCCAAGACGGCGCGGTACTCCCGGGCGAGCTCGGTCGCACCGGGGCCGGCGAGCTCCTCGTCCACGAGCTCCGCCTCCACCCAGAGCGCCTCCCCGGTGCCGGGAACCCCGGTCCCGATGTGGGCGCGCCGGTCCCCGCGGACGACGACTGCCGTGAGCCCCCCGGGAAGCTCGCCGCGCTCGGTGATCTCCGAGACGACGCCCACCGAGGCGTAGCGCCCCTCGATGTGGGGGACGAGCAGGAGCCGGCCTCCGGCCGAGGCCGCCGCGTCCGCGGCTGCGAGCGCCTCGCGCGACTCCAGCGCCATCGAGAAGACCATGCCGGGGAGCATCACGCCCGACTTGAGGGGAAGAAGGGGAAGGGTCAACCGTTCCAACGACCATCAGCTCCGATCTGTCATGCCGCACCGGGCCGCCGGCTGCGCCGCCGGTCCGCTCGGTCAAGGATTCAACGCCGCCGGACGACGGTGCATTCCTCGCCGGGCGTGCGCGGTCTGACGCTGCGGGAGCGGCCTCGTCCGTCGGGGTCATCCGCCGGGGTCACCCGCCGGGGTCACCCGCCGGTGGGCGGCGCCTTGGGCAGGTAGACGCGCGCCTGCCACGTCCCCGTCAGCGTCACGAGCGTGAGGGCCGCGCCTGCCCTCAGCATCCAGTCGAGCACCTGGGCTGCCGACGTGCTCCGGGGAGGGTGGACGATCAGCCCGCGCCGAGCGTGGTCTTGGGTGACTCGCCAGCCTGCGGGCACCGGCACCCCGAGCTCGGCGAGCTGCCTCGCGGCGTACCGGCCGCGGGGATGAAGGATGCCGATGCGCTCCTCGCCCCGGTCGTCGGGCGCCGGCATCCACGTGCACATGCTCACCGGCTCCACCGGGCTGGTGAAGATCGCGGAGAGCACGCCTTGCTGCGGCGGCTCCACCTCGTCGTCCGGCACGCCGGGGAGCAGGTTGATCCAGCCGTCGTGCGCGGCCGACAACGCTCGCATCCGTTCGAGGACCTCCGAGGTTGCGGGAGGAGCGAACTCGAACTGCTCCATCTGTCGCCGGGCCGCCACGACCGAGTGTCTATCGGACCGAGACCCGCGTGCGCCTCCTGCGCACCGTCCCCGGACGCGCCACCGCCCTCCCGCCGGAGGTCCGGCTGGAGGGCGGTAGCCATTGCTGGCTCTGGTGCCCGCTGTCGGAAGCAGGCCCCAGGGTGTGGAGCGCTTACGCCGCCTTGGCGCTCGACTCCGACAGCGACTTCGGGAACTCCGCATCGAGTGGCGTCCGGCGGATGTGCCAGAGCCCCATGCCGGTGAGCAGGATCATCAGCCCTGCTGCAGAGAAGGCCGCCAGGGCCCCGTCGAAGGCCAGCTCACCGAAGATCGAGAACCCGTAGGCCTCGAGCAGCATCGCCCGGAGGGTCGTGCCCTGGAACACGGTCTGGACCTCCGCTGAGAGGGCCGCTGTCGTCGGCTTGGCTCGTGACGCGTTGCTCACCTTCGCGTACACGCCGCCGTAGGGCATCTCGGAGAGGTGGATACGGATGAAGTGTGTGGCGTAGAGCTGCGCTTCCGTCCCGGTGGTCACCATCTGCCCCGCGTACGGCGAGAGGTAGGGGACCATTGTCTTGGTCACCTCGTGCCCTGTCGGATGCGCGAGCTGTGCCTTCGTCGGGAAGTACACCTGCTGGAGAGCCAGTTGGTTGTGCACCTGGCTGTCACTGAAGCTGTTGCCCCAGAGCAGCAACGCGCCCGCTGCGATGAGGACCACCGTCAGCACCGCGCCGCCTGCCGTGAGGATCAGGTCCAACGTCTTGCGTCTCATTGTCTGCGCTCCATTTCGTGACCCGTTCGGTCATCGTGACGCCCCCTCTTGGAACGTCCTATGGAGAGCTTGCGCTTCGAGTCACGTGCTGTGGGAGGGCCGGAGGTCCCAGCACGTGGGGACGAAGGTCCCGATGTCACGCCCGGGCTCGGTGCCGGTCAGGACGCCCAGGAGACGCGCCCCAAGCGGTGACGCAAGGACGCGAGCGCCCGCATCTCGATCTGGCGCACGCGCTCT
>JAJYYT010000416.1 GCA_021800645.1 Actinomycetes bacterium | reverse complement strand
GGTGCTCCAGGAGTTCTACGTCACAGTCACCCGCAAGCTGCCCCGGCCGCTGCCGCCCGCGCGCGCCCGGCTTTTCGTCGCGCGCTACGCCACGTGGCCCGTCTATCGCCTCGAGCCCGACGACATCCTCCAGGCGTCGGCGTTCGAGGAATGCCACAGCCTGTCGTTCTGGGACGCCCTCGTCGTCGTGGCCGCCGTGCGGCTCGGCGCGGCCCGTCTCCTGACCGAGGACCTGCAGCACGGCCAGACGATCGAGGGCGTCCGCATCGAGAACCCATTCGCGTCCGCGTGAACGGCCGCGCGCCACCCGTTGTCACCGTCCCCATTCAGCACGGCCATCCCCAGTCGACTCACGTCCATACAGAGGGGCCACCGATCCGGGTGGCAACTCGACGGGACCGCTGTACTCGCAAGGGCACTTCGCCGCTCTCCCGTGTCCCCGGGCGGCCAAGGCGAACGAGGGGTCGTCTGATGCTCGACGCACGTCCAAACGTGATCCACGCTCCTGCGTCGCTACACCGAGACGGTGGTGCAGCAGCAGGACGAACCGGCCATGCTCGGCCCCTTGCGCGGCCGCGTCTCATGCCTGCGGCGAGTATCCGGTGAGCGTAGGTGTGCCGCAGCTGGTGGGGATGGGCACGCTCCGCCGAGCCCGGCCTGGCCACCCCGGTCGCGGATCGTGCGGTGGCCGGCCCGGCGGTGCCGCCCAAGACTCGTCACGCCGGCGAGCAGCCTCGATGCGGTACCATTGCGCGCGGTGGGAGTCTGACGAGCCGTCCGGGGAACGTCCAGAACGGCGCAGACGAACAGGCGCAGTTCCACGTTCTCCGAGCGGCATGGTCAACCTCCACCACAAGGAATGTGCTCTCGTCGAGCACGAAACAGGGGCGGTTGGCTCAGTCGGTTAGAGCGCGTGCTTGACATGCACGAGGTCACAGGTTCGATTCCTGTACCGCCCACCAGATCTCCAACGCGTCGATCGGGACACGCGAGCGAGCGGAGAGCCCCAGAGAGCCCGGGCCAGCGGCTGGGAGCCCGGACGCAGAGCCGCTCGCCCCGCACCACCCGTGAGTGACCGGCGAACCGGTCCGGGCGCCGCCCGTTAGCGCGGCGAACAGAGCGCACCGCACGACCTGGCCGTGCGGTGAAGGCGGGTGGAACCGCGGGAGGCACGACCTCTCGTCCTGTCGGGGACGAGAGGTCGTTTCGATTCGATGGAGGCGCAGCATGCGCGAGCAGCAAGCGGCAACGTCGGTACGGTCGGCGGGACCGGACGGGGGGGTCGGGCGGGCGCCCACCGCAGAGGTGTCGGCCGCCGAGCGCGCCGCGCCTCCGGCCGACCAACCCGAGGAGCTCGCCCTCGAAGCCCCCAAACGCGGCACCGTAGACGAGCTGCTCGACGCGCACGCCGGCGACCCCCTCGACCCCATGCGCCACTCCGCCGCGCACGTGCTCGCCGAGGCCGTCCTGCAGCTCTTCCCGGACGCGAAACTCGGCATCGGCCCCGCGATCCGCGACGGCTTCTACTACGACTTCGAGCTGCCCCGGCCGCTCACGCCCGACGACCTCGCGGCCATCGAGGAGCGGATGCGGGCCTCGATCGTCGCCGACCATCCCTTCATCCGCGCCGAGCTCGATCCAGACGCGGGCCGCGCCTTCTTCCTCGAGCGCGGACAGCCTTTCAAGGTCGAGATCCTCGACGATCTGCGTGCGGCGGCCCGTGCCGCAGACGAGCCGGAGCCCGTGGTCTCCACCTACCAGCACGGCGACTTCATCGACCTCTGCCGTGGTCCGCACGTCGCGTCGACGGGCCGCATCGGCCCCTTCAAGCTGCTCGCGGTGGCTGGGGCGTACTGGCGTGGGGATGACAAGCGCCCCATGCTCCAGCGCGTCTACGGCACCGTGTGGGCGACGCAGGAAGAGCTCGACCGCTTCCTCTGGCGCCGCGAGGAGGCCAAGCGGCGCGACCACCGCCGGCTTGGCGTGCAGCTCGACCTGTTCAGCTTCCACGACGTCAGTCCCGGCTCGGCGTTCTGGCACCCCAAGGGGATGCGCCTCTGGCGCACGCTCGAGACCGCCATGCGCGAGCTCCAGGAGCGGCGCGGTTATCAAGAGGTCTCCACGCCGATCCTGGTCCACCGCAAGCTCTGGGAGCAGTCGGGCCACTGGGCCCACTACGCGGACGACATGTTCAAGCTCGAGGCCGAAGGACAGACGTTCAGCCTCAAGCCGATGAACTGCCCGGAGAGCACCTTCATCTACCGGAGCCGAGTGCGCTCCTACCGCGACCTGCCGCTGCGCTTGTCGGAGTATGGGCGACTGCATCGCAACGAACGCTCCGGGGTCCTGCACGGGCTGACGCGGGTGCGCCATTTCGTGCAGGACGACGCGCACGTCTACGTGCGTCCCGACCAGATCGGCACAGAGATCGAGGCGCTGCTCGGGGAAGTGACCGAGTCGTATGCGTGGTTCGGGCTCGAGCCGCGCTTCACCTTCGGCACGCGGCCCGACAAGGCGCTCGGCGACCCGGCGCTTTGGGAACGCGCGGAGGGGCTGATCCGCGAGGCGCTGGAACGTTCCGGCGTGCAGTATCGGGTCAAACCTGGCGACGGCGCCTTCTATGCGCCCAAGATCGACATCCAGATCGAGGACGCCCTGGGGCGGGAATGGCAGACGGCCACCATCCAGGTCGATCTGGTGATGTTGCCCGAGCGCTTCGACCTGACCTACATCGACGAGGACGGCCAGCCGCGGCGTCCGATCGCGATCCACCGCGCGATCTACGGCTCGCTCGAGCGCTTCATCGGCGTGCTCACCGAGCACTTCGCGGGCGCGTTCCCCTTCTGGTGCGCGCCGGTGCAGGCAGTCGTGGTGCCGATTGCGTCGCGCCACAACGAGGCGGCCACTGCGCTCGCCACGTTGCTGCGTGGCCGTGGGATCCGCGTCGAGGTCGACGTCTCCGACAGCCGCATGCCGAACAAGATC
>JAJYYT010000415.1 GCA_021800645.1 Actinomycetes bacterium | reverse complement strand
TCGCGCCGGTCGGATCGGTCGTGATCGACGCCCTCCGCGAGGTCCGCAAGGGAGCGACGGTCGCGATCGCCGGCATTCACGTGAGCCCGATTCCGCCCATCGACTACGATCGCTGGTTGTTCGGCGAGCGGAAGATCGCGAGCGTCGAGGCGAACACTCGCGCCGATGCGCACGAGTTCCTCGATCTCGCGGTCCGTTTGGGCCTCCGTAGCACCGTCGAGGTCCGTCCGCTCGAAGGGGCGAACGAGGCGCTCGCCGACCTCAAGGCCGGCCGGGTTGCGGGCGCGCTCGTCTTGGACTGCGGACGATCCACGGCGTAGCCTTCGACGACGGGCTGCCGGCCGCGCTCCTATCCCGCGGACCGCGCAGCGTTGAACCAGGCGCCTGAGCTCCCGCGGCGGTATCCCCTCCATTCGGAGGCAGTCGAGAAGATCGCGGTCGGCGAGGTGGCGGGGCTCATCCCCAGAGGGCCGTCAACGTCGCTCGTTCCCATGTAGCCGAACCCGGCCGATAAGAACTCGACGCCCAGCGTGCGGGGTACCCGGGTGTCGCGGGCCCGGAGAGCTCTCGAACGACTCCGACCGGGTCGAACCGGTGGAAGTACCGGGTGAACGGGTAGAGGCCGATCAGAACCGTTCGCTCGATTCGCACGCCGTACTCGGTCCGACCACCCCCTCTCGCGACCTCGGACGGCGATATGCCCGCCCTCCTCCGCGTCGCGCTTCCCCTCTCGCGGGCGATGGCGTCGGGCACGCCGTCGCCGAACATCGAGGTTTTGTGATCGTGCCGCGTGCGCCATTCGTGTCTTCCCGACGAGCCTCGCCCCGACCGCGCCGCCTCACGATCGTCCTGGCCGCGTGGTGCCCTCATTGCGTGCCGCTATCGGTCCGCTACGGCGAGCGGCTCGCTGCCCACCTGAAGGTCCCGCTTCGCACGTTGGACATCGATCGGGGGGGCCAGGGGAAGATCGCCGACCGGATCGTGAAGGCGCACGGCGACGACGCCCCGGATTACCTCATCCCGCAAGTGTTCCTCGAGTGGTCGGACGGGACGGTGCAGCACCTCCTGACCGGATTCTCCGAGCAGGTGCCGCGTACGGCCAAGGCGTGGCGGGACCTGTTGGCGAGCGCGTGGGCGCGTCAGGCTCGGGCCCGGGCGAGCCCATGACCCGGCGCGGCTCGCTGCCCCCGGTCCTGCGGCGCGCTCTTGCCTCGCCCGGTGGCACCTGCTACCGTCACTGCGACCGACCAATCCGCGTGCGATCGCCGCAGAGCTCGCTCCCCGGGACCTGGTCGATCCGTGCGTGCCCCTCGGGAGTCGTCTCGGTGGTGGTGTACGTCGAGTGGGGCTCGCGCGACCCTACGCCCCAGGTCCGGCGCATCCTGCGACGATGGTCCGTGCCGGCCTCGCTGGTGCGATCGCGGGATCTGAGGACCGCGACGCGCCATGGGCCGGAACTCGGCCCGGCGGCGGAGGGCTTTCTGGCCCGCTCTCGACCGCGAAGGAACCTCCATGCGGTGTACTGGAGGGTCTACCCGTTCAAGGCGCGGAACGGATCCGAGCGTCGCCTGTTCGTTTGCTACCGCCGTACGCACCCGACGCCGGTGTTCTTCGTTACGGACCCTACGAGCCCGGAGGGGTCGTGCCCGGCCTGCGCGCGCCGGACCTCGATCTCGCGCGTTAGGGATCGTCGGGGCCGGGCGACCCGTCGGATCCCGTCCTCGCGCCGTGCGCGCGGAGCGAGCCCCGGAGCACGAGGGTGAGCGGTTCGCCGGAGCTTCCGGCCCGGCGCCCGTGGAGACGCGGGCCGCGGGCCCGATCGGTTCCCGGAAGAGTCGTTTTGATTGATTCGATGCCGGAGGTCCACAGTATCTAGGGCGCTCCCGCTTCGTTTCCGCCTGTCTTTCTCCCGGCCGATCTCGAAGAGGTGGTGCCGCGGGAGAGCGGCCCCACCGCGGGTCCCTGCGTTCGGGGCCGATCGAGGAGGGGAGGCGCGGGGATTTGGCGGCGCGAGAGCAGATACTGGCCGCGGGAGTGGGGGACGTCGAGACGAGCATGGCCGATCCGCACATCGACCGATGGACCCTTCCGTTTCGCCCGGAGCTCACCATCGGGTGGGTGATCCAGGCCGGGGAGGACGAGCCGCTCGGTCGGTGGTTGCGCGTCGGGAAGATGAACCGCTGGGGCGACGCCTCATCCGGAGGAAAGGAGCCCGGCCAGCTGGCGCTCTTCCTTCAGAGCCGTCCGGGGCCGCCGGCGTGGATGGGGTGGGGCCACGTCCTCGAAGCCGAAGAGCGATGGCGAGTCTTGGGGGTGAGCACGACCTGCGATGGGCTCTTCCGTCCCCCGCTCGGGATTGTCGACTCCTCCGTCGATCCTCGGAGCGTCCCCCGTCACGAGGACCTCTGGGAGAACCGGGCGCTCGGCTCTGCGGTCGGCCTTCTTCGGTTCCGAAATCGAACGCCGTACCGGGAAGTCGGTTCCCGGGATCTTCGACTGACGGTCGCCGATCTCCATCTGCTGGCGCGTGTCCAGCCGGCGCTGCGTTCGCTGCCCATCGAAACGGGGAGCGGCGCTCGAGCGCGCTCGCGCCTTTGAGCGCGGATCTATCGACGCGGCCGACGAGGAGGCGCGAAGAGCTCGCGCAGCGTGAGGACGGAATCCCCCGGACCAATCGGCGTCGGGAGCCGGGCCGGGCGGCCGAGTTCCTCCGGTGGAAGCGAACTCAGCACTTCTTCCAGCGTCCGGATCGCGAGCGAGTCCTGCGAGCTCCACGCGATTCGAGCGACGGCCTGGACGAGCGCATCGAAACGACGGGCGTCGGCGTCGGATACGAGACGGACGGATCCGTCCCCTTGCGCGAGGGTCGGGCGGCTCGAATCTAGGTGGGGCCGCGCGCTCCGGAGTTGGTCTACGAGCCGCGGCAGGCTTTCCCGGTCCTCGAGCGCGCCGAGGGCCCAGATCGCCGCCAGTCGGATCTCGGGGTC
>JAJYYT010000414.1 GCA_021800645.1 Actinomycetes bacterium | reverse complement strand
GACCATGACGGCGGCCGTGCCGGGCAGCTGGAGCCCTGGGCGCTGGCTGCCGGGGCCCTGCGCGCGCCAACGCTCGCCCAGCTCGACGCGCGCGCCCAGCCCGGCGACCTCGCCGCGCTGCTCGCGGACGAGCTCGCTCACTTCTACAGCGTCTACCAGCCGATCGTCCGCCTCGAGGACCAGACGGTGGTCGGCCACGAGGCACTCCTGCGCGCGTCGGGACCGACGGGACCGGTGATGCCCGACGCGATGTTCGCTGCGGCGACCGAGGCCGGGTGGGTCCACATGCTCGACCGGATCGGCCGGACGACCGCCCTGCTCGGTGCGCAGGGCTGGCTCGGCGAGGACCTGCTTTTCGTGAACTTCGTTCCGACCACGATCTACCGGCCCGAGGTCTGCCTGCGCACGACCGAGCGCGCCGCCGCGGACGCGGGGCTCCGGCTCGACCAGATCGTCTTCGAGATCACCGAGAGCGAGGAGGTGCGCGACCTCGACCACCTCGCCCGCCTCTTCTCCTACTACAAGGCCAAGGGATGCAAGGTCGCTCTCGACGACCTCGGCTCGGGGTTCTCCTCGCTCAACTTGATGGTCCAGCTCGAACCGGACGTCGTGAAGATCGACCGGGAGACCGTCCAGCGACTCCCCGGCAAGGTCGCGACGGCGATCGTCAGCGCCATCGTCGACATCGGGCGAGCCGGCGGCACGGTCGTGCTCGCCGAAGGCATCGAGACCCACGAGCAGGCGAGCGCCGCGCGCGATCTCGGCGTCGAGCTCGGTCAGGGCTGGCACTTCGGCCGACCCGCGCTGCGCACGACGCACGCCTCGGAGCTCGCGGCACGCCGGGATACGGTCGCCGCCGTACCCGATCCCGCGCTGCTCCGGGGGATCTACGCGGTCGATCCTGCGGTCGCGACGCACGCCGGCGCTCCCCGCTGACCGCCCCTCGCCCAGGCAGGGGCCCGGCCCCTCCCCCCCGGGGCCTCGGTGCTCGTGCCCGAGCCGTCTGCTTCCACCGGGGGCCCGTTCATCGCCTGTTCAGGGCCAGTGCTGCCGCCCACGGGATCGGCGATCCGCAGACGCACGATCATGGTCGCGCCACCGCCGGGGGTGTCCTCCAGGGCGAGCTCACCCCCCATGGCTTCGACGAACCCTTTCGCCACCGCCAGGCCGAGCCCCACGCCGGTGCCGCTGCTCTGGTCGCCCAAGCGCTGGAAGGGCAGGAAGATGCGGCCACGATCGACGGGGGCGATACCCGGTCCCCGGTCGACGATCCGCAGCTCCATCCAGCCGCCGGGCTGGATGCCGGCCATGACGCGTATCGGTGTCTCGGGGTTGGACACACCGAGCGCGTTGGCGAGCAGGTTCGCGAGCGCCCGCTCGAGCAGCGGCGGGTCGGCTTCGACGTCGGGCAGCGTCTCAGGTACGAAGACCTCGAGCACGTGGTCGCCGATGGGGGCCGAGATCAACGCCGCGGACACCACCTCGTCGAGCCCGACGTGCTCGAGATGGACGACGAGTGCTCCGGTGTGCAGCCGGCTCATGTCGAGGAGGTTGGCGACCAGGGCAGTGAGCCGATCGGCTTCGGTATCGATCGTCTCGAGTTGAGCACGGACCGCCGTCGGTTCCCACGCCACGTCGTCAGGCAGGAAGCTCGTCGCGGCAGCCTTGATGGAGGCGAGCGGCGTTCGCAGGTCGTGGCTGACGGCGGCCAGCAGGGCGGTGCGGACCTCGTTGGCCTTGGCGAGCGCAGCGGCCTCGGCGGCTCGTGCTTGGAGCTGGCGGTTGGCCACTGCCACCGCGATCTGGGTGACGAAGATGCCGAGCGCCTCTCGATCCTCGGCTCGCAGCTGCCCCGAGGCGAGCGCCAGAATCCGATCCGGGCCAACGGGCAGGGTGAGAGTCGCCTCCTCGGGCGAAGAGGGCGGGTGTGAACCGGAGGCGACCTCAGGGACCCAGCCCTTGTCGGCGGCATGCAACACCGTCACGCCGTCGACCACGAAGGTGCGGCGGATCTCTTCCACGAGCGCCGGCAGAGGATCGGGTAGCTCCAGCAGAGCGCTGGTGGCGCGGGCCAGTGCGGCAGCCTGGGACCTGGTGCGGCGGGCTTCGTTCGAACGGCGGGCGGCCAGATCGACCTGGGTGCTCACGACAGCGGCGATCACGACAAAGACGATCAGGGCGACGATGTCCCGGGGATCTGCGATCGTGAACGTGTGGATCGGGGGGCTGAAGTACCAGTTGAGCAGGAGGAAGCCGCCGGTCCCGGCGAGGATCCCTGGTGCAGCTCCTCCGATCGCGGCTGCGGTGACCACGGGCAGGAGGTAGATGAGCGACACCGTGCCGAGGGGCAGGTCACCTCGGGTCGACGCGAGTGCGAGCGTGATGAGGGGCAAGCTGACGAGCGCTACCAACAGACCGATGATCCGACGACGCCGGCTCATCGCGTACGGACGCCTCCGCGCAGCGACGCGGCGTAAGTCCCACCGTCGCCCACTCCCAGCTCGAAGCGCGCTCGGTTCGTCGGGTTGGGAGCGGGCTGGAGGGGAGATGACGTGCACGTCCAGGGCTTCGCCGGACTTGTCGATGACCGAGTTGACCACTGACCCGGTGCTGAGCCGTGCCCAGCGGGAGCGGTGGCTCACCCCGAGGACGATCTGGGTGGCGTTCTCCGCTCTTGCAACTTGGACCAGCGCAGCTGCCACGTCGGTGCCGAGGACCTCCCGGTAGGTGCCACCCAGTCGGGCGAGGAGGGCGCGCTGCTCGTCGAGGTGGGACGGCGGCAGCTCGCGCAGCCCGTCGTCGGAGCGGACGTGGACAGCGATCAGGTCACCTTTGGCGCGCCGGGCCATGCGGGCAGCGCGGCGGATGAGGTGCTCACCATTGCGTGCTCCGGTGAGCGCGACGAGGACCCGCTCCCTCGTCTCCCACGGTCCGTCGATGCCGTGACGGCGCCGGTACTCTTGCAGCTGCTCTTCGACGTTGTCGGCC
>JAJYYT010000018.1 GCA_021800645.1 Actinomycetes bacterium | reverse complement strand
CCTCTTCATCGAGTCCGGATGCAACTGCTGGAGCACACCGAAGTACCCCACGACCACCGGCTGGGAGCCGCCGTACACGGTGACAGGCAAGATCCTCGGCTACTACGTGAAGAGCCACTTCAAGGGCAAGAAGATCGGCGAGCTCTTCCAGGACACAGAGTTCGGGCAGGACGTCATGAAGGGCTTCAACATGGAGGTGCCGAAGTCGGCGGTCGTGGCCAAGGAGACATACGACGTGACAACCCTCTCCGGCGCGCTCTCGACCCAGATGTCCGCGCTGAAGGCCGCCGGCGCCCAGGTGGTCGTGCTGGCGACGATCCCGGCGGCGACCGCGCTCGCGATACTGCCGGCGTTCTCCATCGGCTTCACGCCGCAGTACGTGGTCGACAACGTCGGTGCCGACGCGCCGACCGTAGGCCCGCTGCTGTCGTCGTTCACCACAGCCGCGACCCACACAAAGAAGATCGCCGCCGCGGCGACCGGGCTCCTGAACGGCATGATCACCAACCTGTACCAGCCGCCCGAGGGCACAGCGTCGAACCCGTGGGTCCAAGTGGAAAAGAAGATCCTCGAGAAGTACACACCGTCACTGTGGGCGAAGCACGGCCTCGATGGGAACACGGAGTACGGCATCGCGCTCGCCTACACGTTTGTCCAGGCGCTCCAGGCCGCCGGCAGGAACCTCACGAGGACAAGCCTCATGAAGGCGCTCGACACCAAGGCGAAGAGCTTCAAGACCCCGGGCTTCGTGCCGCTCCGCTACTCGAAGAAGGTGCACTACGGCTACGAAGGCGGCGAAGTGGTGCAGTTCACGACGAAGGCGGGGACCTTCACCACGCCTGCCGGGACCTGGCCCAACGCGAAGGTGCTGAGCCCGGTGTACGTCACGACACCCGGACACGGCCCCGTGAAGGTGTACCACGGCAAGGAGTCGGCGGTCCCGAAGAAGTTGCGCAAGTCCGCCTGACGGCAGCGGATCGCCTGGTTCGCAGCCGGGGATCCAGACCGCGGCGCCGGCACCTCGGGTGCCGGCGCCGCGGGTCGCAAGGGGCGGTCGAGGACCCCAGGGCCCCGGCCCGAGGCGTCGTCGAGCAGCCGACGCCGCGGACGGGGCTGATGGGGCCGATCGGGCCGATGATCCGGCTACGAGGCGCGACGCAGCACGAGCAGCTCGAACGGCCCCAGGATCGCCTCAGCCCCGGCCCCGAGGATCCGCGTCGGAGCGCCTGAGCCGTTGGGGCTGGTGGTCCGCAGCTCCTCGACCCAGCTCCTTCCCCAGCGCTCGCCGGGGAGGACGAAGGTCACGGGTCCGTCCCCTGCGTTCGAGATCACGTAGAAGGTGTCATCGCGGATCCGCTCGCCCCGAGGTCCTGGATCTGGGATGGCATCTCCGTCGAGGAGCATGCCGAGCGCCCGCGCGTAGCCGACGTTCCAGTCCTCCTCTTTCATCTCCGCCCCGTCCGGGCGGAACCAGGCGATGTCCGCGAGCTCACTCCCGCGGATGGGACGGCCGTGAAAGAAGCGTCGGCGACGGAAGACGGGGTGCTTGAGGCGCAGGCGCACGAGGCGCTCGACGAAGCCGAGCAGCTCGGCGTCGACGTGCGCCCAGTCGAACCATGAGAGCTGGTTGTCCTGGCAGAAGGCATTGTTGTTCCCCTCCTGCGTGCGGCCGATCTCGTCGCCGCCGCAGAGCATGGGGACTCCCTGGGACACGAACACGGTGGCGAGGAGGTTGCGCTGCTGGCGCCGGCGAAGAGCCATGATCTCCCCGTCCGCCGTCGGCCCCTCCGCCCCGCAGTTCCACGATCGGTTGTCGTCGGTCCCATCCTGGTTCCCGAAGCCGTTGGCTTCGTTGTGCTTTTTGCTGTAGCTCACGAGGTCTTTGAGGGTGAACCCGTCGTGTGCGGTGACGAAGTTGATGCTGGCGTAGGGGCGGCGGCTCTGTGACTCGTAGAGGTCGGAGCTCCCGGTGAGCCGGTAGGCGAGGTCGCCGAGCACACCGCCGACGCCGCGCCAATAGTCGCGCACGGTGTCTCGGTACTTCCCGTTCCATTCCGACCACAGCGGCGGGAAGTTCCCCACCTGGTAGCCACCGGTGCCGAGGTCCCACGGCTCGGCGATGAGCTTCAGCTGGCTCACGACCGGATCGCACTGGATCAGGTCGAAGAAGGCCGACAGCCGGTCGACGTCGTGGAACTGGCGGGCGAGGCTGGCGGCCAGGTCGAAGCGAAACCCGTCCACATGCATGTCGACGGCCCAGTAGCGCAGCGAGTCCATGATCAGCTGGAGCACGTGGGGGTGGCGCATGTTGAGCGTGTTGCCCGTGCCGGTCGTGTCGACGTAGTAGCGCGGCTCGTGCTCGTCGAGCCGGTAGTAGGCGGCGTTGTCGATCCCCTTCATGGAGAGCACGGGGCCGAGGTGGTTGCCCTCGGCGGTGTGGTTGTAGACGACGTCCAAGATCACCTCGATCTCCGCCTCGTGGAGCACCTTGACCATTGCCTTGAACTCCTGGACGACAGAGGCCGGGTCGCTCGAGGCCGCGTACGCGTTGTGGGGGGCCAGGTAGCCGATCGAGTCGTAGCCCCAGTAGTTGGAGAGCCCGCGGCGCACGAGCTCTGCGGCGTCGACATGCTGGTGCACCGGGAGGAGCTCGACCGCCGTGACCCCGAGCGCTCGGAGGTGGGAGACGGCGGCGGGGTGGGCGAGGCCCGCGTAGGTGCCGCGCAGCTCCGGGGGGACGCCAGGGTGGGTGGCGGTGAAGCCCTTGAGGTGGACCTCGTAGATGACCGTGTTGTGCCAGGGTCGCTCAAGCCAAGCGTCGCGCCCCCAGTCAAAGTACGGGCTCGTCACCACGCACTTGGGCATGTAGGGCGCAGAGTCGGTGTCGTCGCGGGCGAGCTCGTCGCCACCGAGCGGGTACGGGTAGAGCGCGCCGTGCCAGGACGGCGAACCCTCCACGGCCTTGGCATAGGGGTCCAATAGGAGCTTCGCGGGGTTGCAGCGCAGGCCCGCGGCCGCGTCGTAGCGCCCGTGGACCCTGTACCCGTAGCGCTGGCCGACGCCGACGCCGGGGAGGTAGCCGTGCCAGCAGTAGGCGTCTGCCTCAGAGAGGCCGACGCGGGTCTCGCTGCCGGCTGCGTCGAAGAGGCACAGCTCCACCGACTGGGCCGCCTCGCTGAAGAGGGAGAAGTTGGTGCCGGTGCCGTCGTAGGTGGCGCCCAACGGGTAGGGCGTCCCGGGCCAGACCTCCACGGGGCGCAGCCTAGGGAAGCGGCGGCCGGGACAGTGACGACGGTGCGGCGTCCCGGGACGAGGAGGCAGGGGTCCTCGCGCCGGGCTCCACGCCGTCATGGTATCGACGTGCGCCTGAGAGAGGTGTCGCGTCGGAGTGGTCAGCCGAGCACGCGTGTCCGCGTGTCCCGGGCCGGCTCGACCAGCGAAAGGTGGAAGGCCCATCGGGACCTTCTGCCATTTCGTGCCGCTTTGCGTGCAAAGGAGAATTGACTGACCCGAGGTGCTCGCCAGCGTCACCTGAGCCGGGGGGCGCGACGAACGGCGAAGTGAGGTGACCACATGGCACATCTGGTCCTGTACGCGATGGCGGCCGCGGTGGTTGCGGTATGGGGAGCTGGCGCGCTGCTTCACCGCTGGCACCGTGCTCGCTCGACGACCGAGACCCCCGAGCGGTCGCGATCGCTCGTTCGGATCCTGACGAGCGACGAGGAGCTGGAGGAAGCCGTCAGCAGGGCGGCGTCCTTCGAGAAGATGGTGGACGAGACGCTCCAGGCGTGCAGACGCCGCTACGAGGTGATGGTCCCCGCAGGGCCGGCGCGAGGCTCAGAGAACGCCGCCCCGTCGAGCGTCGTCCCTCAGGAGATCGCTCGCTCGGCCTGAGGTCACAGGGTGCCGGGGGGCGGCGCGCGTGAAGACGGCGTCGAGTCGATGGCCGGTTGAGAGGCCGATGGCAGCCGTTAGGCCCGGAGCTTCTCCTGCAGGAGAGCGACGAGCTCGACGCATGCTTCCTCGACGGCGGCAGCGGGGCTGTGCTCGCTGACGGAACCTTCGATCACGGCGAACTTCGCCGCGAGGGGCGAGTCGTGGAACACGTCGTTGATCCACCGAGAGAAGTCGTGGCGCGGGCAGTGATGGCGCAGCACCGAAGGGTCGCAGCGGCTGAGGACGTCCTCGAGCTGGGACAGATTGCGGGCCAGGGTCGAAGTGGGCTCCGTCGCGCTGGTTCGGAAGTGGAAGCTGCGATCGAGATCGAGCGGTCGACCCGCGTACTTGTGCGCGTGGCGGAAGTGGTTCGTCGAGCGGTTCGCGACCTTGAAGAGCTGCGCACGTTGCGGGAGGTCGCGCCGCGTGAGGACCGCCGATCCGGTCCCGCTGCACACAAGGCGCGCCACCTCGCTCCTGGGCACCTCGCCGACCACCGCCGCCAGGCTCACGACGACCTCAGAGGTCTCCTCGGAGTCCAGCGCGATCACGGCGTCGATGGCGGCGATCGCATCTGGCGCGAGGTCCTCGGGACGCCAGGTCGCCAGGCAGTACCCGGTCTGGCCCGGTTCGATCACCGGCAGCGACATGGTTTTTCCGACCGTCTGGTCCGCCTCGTCGATGACCACCCAGTGCGGGAGGCCGGTGCGCCGGCGGTGGGCTTCGACCCGGGTGAGCAGGGCACGCTCGTACGCCGACGTGCCCTCGGGCGCCAGTGTGCTCAGGTCGACGACCACTGACGCGTACCGGTGGTGGAGGAGCCGGAGCACCTCGTCGGGCCTGGGCAGGCGCTCGCCACCGCCCACCAAGAGGACCCCGGCGAGCCCGGCGAGCCCCACATGGTCTCCTTCCGGGTCGATCACGAGCACCGAGTAGCCGGCCTCGACCAACTGCTCGGTGAGCAGCCCCGCCATGTACGACTTCCCCGACCCGGTGCCCCCGGCGATGAGGACGTTGGTCTGGGAGGCGGGCAACACCACGGGCTTTCCCTCGGGCGTGTCGCCGAGGCGGAGCGTCCAGCGCTTCGAGTGCACCCTTCTCTTCCCGAAGACGACGTCGCCCGCGATGAAGGCGGCCACTCCGGACCCGTCAGGCTCGGCCAGGACGACGTCGGCCAGCTCCCTCAGAGGCTCGACGGCGTTGCTGACCGCCACCGCGAGCTCGGCACGCTCGTAGAGAGGGAGGTCGTTCTCGGCGTCTCCGACGGCGATCGTGTTGTGGAACGAGAGCCCGAGATGGCCGAGCGCGTGGTAGAGCCCGGTCCCCTTCGAGACGCCCGCCGGCACGACCATGAGCTCGCTGCGGTTCGCGACGGTCTGGCAGCCGAGCTCGAGGACCCTGATGGCCGTCAAGATCGTGGGCTCGTCGACCACCTTGGCGGCGAGGAGCACCTCGCCGCGACGGAACGGCACGTTCGCCGCAGACAGCGCAGCGTCGAGATGCTGGTCGACCGGGTCGGCCAGCAGCCGGTGCCAGTGGCCCGCGCGCAGCACCGCGCCGTTCTCCGCGACGACGCAGTCCACCGACTCGTGGACGGCGGGCCACGTCTGCTCGAGCTGGTCGAGGATCCGACCCGTGACCAAGAGGACGCGAAGACCGCGCGCGCGTGCGGCGGCGAGCGCGTCGAGGACCTCCGGCGCAGGAGCGACGCCGCCCTCGGTGAGGGTGCCGTCGAAGTCGACTGCGAGCGCCCGGTAGAAGGACGACGCCATGATGGACGAGCTCGTCGACCGGTTCGCCCGGTCAGCCGATCGGCGACGGCGTCGCCGGATGACGACGGTGGAACTTCGCAGGGAGCTGGCGCGGCTCCAGAGCTCCCTTCTGCGTTCTCGTCTCCGAGCTCAACGCGAGCCACCTCGCAGGCGGTCGGGCTCGAGCCCGACCCAGTGCAGTCGGGCCACGGCGTCCCGTGCCATCCGCTGGAGCCGCACCAAGGTGTTGGCTGCGTCCGCGTCGGCTACGGACAGCTTGGACACGTCGACCGTGATGCTCGGCGGTCGCCGTGCCAACACGATCTGCGCCGCCTCCAGCACGTATGGACGGGTCCTGCGGTCGAGCGTCCCGGTGCACCGAAGGGACGTCTGCCCGAGGGTCAGCTCCAGCTCCGGATCCACAGCGACGATGTCACATGCGCATGTCACGATGCAGCTCTCCGCGACTCATGCTTTCGGCGAGGAAGCCCCCGGGGCGCAGGGGCGTCGCTCCTCGATGGCGGTGGGCACCGGACGCTCCCTCCGGGCCACGAACAACACGAACAACACGAACAACGCTAGGGAAGCTGACCGGTCGCGACCAGGGTCCAACGTCCCAGTCGTGACTGCAGCGGGAGGTCCTCACCAGGTCGACGGACGGCTGGGACGGCGCGGGACCTTTGCCCCTTGCCAGAGGAACGACGGCGAGGTTCGCTGGCATCGGCAGGCCGAGACACGGGAGGAACGTCCATGCTGGTGAGAGAGTTCCTGCACAAGGCTCCCGTGACCGTTCCCCCCGAGTGCACCCTCGAGGAGGCAGCGACGCTCATGGCCCTCCACGACGTCGGGGCGCTGCTCGTGGTGAGCGAGGGCGCGCTCGTGGGAGTCGTGACCGACCGCGACATCGTGGTGCGCGCAGTGGGTGCGGGGCTGGCTCCGAGCGCCCGCGTGGAGGAGGTCCTGACCGCTCATCCGGCGACGATCCAGGGATCGGTCGACATCGTCGATGCCTACCGGGTGCTCGAGAAGGCCGGTGTGCGACGCCTCCCGGTGCTCGAGGAGGGGGAGGTCGCAGGGATCGTCTCTGTCGACGATCTGCTCCTCGCGCTGGTGCTCGAGTTGGGCGCGACGCTCTCACCGATCGCGAGGGAGACCCTCCGCCGGGACATCCCGATCGACATCGCGGGCCGCCCCGAATAGATCGACGTCCTCTTGCCTGGCGATCGAGCCGCCAGCGCGCGTGGTCACCGACGCGCGCGGGGCGTCCAGCTGGTCGCACGTTCCAGGTCGGCCAGGCTGACCACCCCGGCAAGGTTACCGGCATCGTCGAGCACCAACGCAGGGCGGCCCTGGTGCGAGAACATCCGCTCGACCACGAGGTCCGCCGGGTCGTCGGTCCGCGCCACCGGCACTGTGGCGATGGGGATGGCGACCTGGTCAGCCGTGGTCGTCTCGAGCTGGCCGGCGTGGAGCTTGCGGATCGCTTGCGCCGTGAGGACGCCGGTCAAAGACCCCTCGTCGTCGGTGACGACGAGCGCGTCAGCGTCGGAGCGCCAGCGATGCAACGCCAGCGCGTCGGCAACGCTGGACCGTCCGCGCACAGCCGGCGGGTCGGGGGTCATGACCTGGCGCACAGTCAGGCCGGAAAGGGTGCCCTGAAGAAGTGCGTACTGCTCCTCGGCACCGGCGGCCGCGTAGAGGAAGAACCCGATCAGTGCCGCCCACAAGGCGGTGATGCCCACGTAGAAGATCCCGAGGACGCCGAGAGCGACGAGGAGGAAGCCGAAGCCACGCCCCACGCGGGCGGCAGCCACCGCGGCACGCGTGCGGGCACCCCAGTGCCGCCACAGGGCTGCCCGCAGGACGCGCCCGCCGTCGAGCGGCGCTGCCGGGATCAGGTTGAAGAAGGCGAGGACCAGGTTGATCTCCCAGAGCCAGGTGAACGTGGCGACGACCAGACCGTGGGAGGCTGCCAAGGCCGCGAGCGCCGCGGCACCGGCGAAGACCCCCGCCAGCACGGCGCTCGTCGCAGGACCCGCTATGGCAACCCGGAAGTCCGCTCCCGGGGTGTGGGCCTCGCCCTCCAGCTGGGTGACGCCGCCGAACACGAACAGGGTGATGGACCTCACCGTGACACCGTTGTGCCTCGCCACGAGCGCGTGGGACGCTTCGTGGGCGAGCAGCGACAGCAAGAGGACGACTGCCCCCGCCACGCCCGCCACCCAGTCGCCAGCCCCCGCATGGCCCGGATGAGCCGGGAGCTGGTACTCGGCGAGCTCCCACGCGAACAGGGCGAGGATGACGATGACGCTCCAGTGGACGCCCACCGCGATCCCGCGGACCGTGCAGAGGCGAACGCTCTGCCTCATCGGCGCGCGTCCCCCGAGCAAACCGGGCGCCTGTGCAGCGGCCTGTAGGTCGGCGCTCTCACCTGTGCTCGCCCGCGAGCTCGCGGCGCGGCATGCGCCGTCGCGTCGAGGGCTCGTTCACCCGAAGACGAGAGAGGGGGCACGTCTCTCCTCGTAGATCCTCGTAGGATTCGTGTTGCGTCGACTGTGCGGCACGCCAGGAGACGGTTCGTAGGGGCGAACGTCACCTGCCGGGTCGCTGGCGAGGCGAGCAGGGACTGGAGCAACCACAACCGCCCCGAGCGCAGCGGGGACCGACGGCCTCGTGCGGAGCGGACGCCGCTACGGCCATCCGGCCCAGCCTGATCGGATGAATGGTGACCTTGGCCTCTTCGGCGTCCCTCGGGACCGATCCACGATCGTCTCGACGAGCGGATGCTCGCCGTCGTAGTCCCGGAGGTTCACGATGAGCCAACTCAGCGAATTCGTACGCAAGCCGGTGTTCGCCTGCTCGCCCGGCGCCACGCTGGCGATGGCCGCCCAGGAGATGGACACCCACAACGTCGGGAGCCTGGTCGTCACCGACCGCGACGACCGGATCCTGGGGATGATCACCGATCGCGACATCGCGCTCGCGATCGGTCGCGGGAGCACCCCGGACACTCCGGTGGACCGGGTCAGCACCCACGGGGTCGTCACCATCCGGGCCGACAGCGACGTCCACGACGCAGCGGCCCTCATGGGCGCCAAGGGTGTCTGGCGGCTGCCGGTCACTGACGACGGCGGCCGCCCTGTCGGCATGCTCAGCCTCAACGACGTCTTCGGCTACCTGGTGCACGAGACCGAGAGCCTGTCCCTGGCTGCGCACGCCCACCGGGCCCCCCGGCTCTAGGGGCCAGCTTCGGCGCCCGGGTCACCCGGCGGGATGGCGGGGGGCAGGGTTGTGCCAGCGGCCGTGGGGGGCGATGAGCGCGTCCGCCTCGTCGGGTCCCCAGCTGCCCGGCGCGTACGGCAGGGCAGCTGCGTGGTGCTCGAGGACGGGGTCGACGACGGCCCAGGCTGCTTCGACGACGTCCTGTCGGGTGAACAGGGACCCGTCTCCTGCCAGGGCGTCGCCGAGGAGGCGCTCGTAGGGCTGCTCCTCGCTGGGCGGGGCCTCGAGCAGGGAGAGCTCGCGCTGGTCGCCCAGGAACTGCTCTCCTGGTCGCTTCACGCGCGCTGCCAGCGCGATCACCGGGCGAGGCGACAACCCGAAGCGCAGGTAGTTGGCTCGGCTGCCCCGAGCCACGGCGTCCTCGAAGAGGGGCTGTGGAGTCGGCTGCAGCTCGACGAGGACCTCCGTCGCGGTCTCGGCGAGGCACTTCCCCGACCGCAGGTACCACGGGACACCGGCCCAGCGCCACGACTCGATGCGCAGACGGAGGGCGCAGAAGGTCTCGACGTCGGAGTCCTTGGCCACCCCCGGCTCATCGCGGTAGCCGGTGAACTGGCCCCGGACGACATCGCCGGGCGAGAGCGGTCGCATCGCCTTGAAGATGTTGAGCTTCTCGGTCTGCACGGCGTCCATCCCCCGGTACGCGGGCGGCTCCATGGCGAGCAGCGCCACGATCTGGAAGAGGTGGTTTTCGATCACGTCCCTTAGGCAGCCGACGCTTTCGTAGAAGGCGCCCCGCCCCTCCACGCCGAACTGCTCGGCCAAGGTGATCTGGACGCTGGCGACGTAGTTGCGGTTCCAGATCGGCTCCAAGAAGGAGTTGGCGAAGCGGAAGTAGAGGAGGTTCATGATCTCCTCCTTGCCGAGGAAGTGATCGATGCGGAAGATCGCTGACTCTGGGAAGGCCGAGGCCAGCGCCTCGTCGAGCGCTTTGGCCGAGGCGAGATCGCGCCCGAAGGGCTTCTCCACGATCACCCTTGCGCCGTCGGTCAGCCCGGCAGCTTGCAGCCCCTGGACCACGGTCGCAAACAGCGACGGTGGCACCGCGAGGTAGTGGGCGGGGTGCCGCGCGGTGCCGAGCTGCTGGTGGAGCTGGTCGAACGTGCGCGGGTCGCCGTAGTCGCCGTCGACGTAGCGAAGCAGCGACAAGAGCCGGTCGAGGGCACCCGTGTCGTCCACGCCGGTCAGGGTCCGCGCGACGCTGTCGCGTGCGCGGTCCCGGAGCTGCGCCAAGTCCCACCCCGAGGACGCGATCCCGATCACCGGGACAGACAGCGTGCGGCGCTTCACCATCTCGTAGAGCGCGGGGAAGATCATCTTGTGGGCCAGATCACCCGTGGCGCCGAAGAACACGAACGCGTCTGCAGCCCGCGTGCCCTCGCCGGCGCTGTCGGTCACCTCGGCCTCCTCGGTACGAGGATCGGCGTTGTCACGCCGTCAGCGTGCACCCGGCGTCGCACACGAGCGACGAACCGATGGGGGGGAGGCGAACAGGCCATGGGTTGCAACATAGGCGAGGAGCGTTGCGGGCGCGACGAAGTCGACGACGGGGAGGATCCACGAGGATCGGGTCGCTGACACGAAATGGCGAGCACCCCGCCTCTCCCGGGGCCTGTCCACGAGCAGGCGGCGTGCTCAGGCGCCTCGGCGAGAAGATGGTCCGAAGTACTGCTCGACCGCCTCCGCCGTCCCCTCGGCGATCGCCGCGTGCCCGGCCTCGCTGACGGCGATCGAACCCTCGAAGGGGTCCGAGACGAACAGCGGCTCGATGAGCGCGCCAGGCATCTCGCTCGGCGTTGTGAACCATCCTGGGTCGGCGGGTCCGAGGAGCAGGAGGTGGCGATAGGTGGCCGCGACTGTTGTGAGCGGGACGCCCCCCAGTGTTGTGTCGGGCTGGACGCCGTCGTCGGGGATCTGCCACCCGTGGGCGTTCATCCGAGCGAGCACGTCGTGCTGGAGGAGAGTGGCCAGCCGCAGGCTCTTGGCGGCGAAGGGCCTGGACGCGTCGTACGCGGTGACGCTGCCGGCGTCCTTGGGGGATGTGCCCGCGTCGAGGTAGATCCCGACGAGGATTGTCGCCCGCGCGAGGTTGGCGCAGGCGTCCCGTGCGGCGATGTCCGCCCTGGCCCCTGCCACCGACAGCGCCCCGCTTGTGAGGTCCGAGGGCGTCAGTCGCACCACGCTGGTGTCGGCGGTGCGCGACACGACGACCCGGAACCCCGCGGACCGGAGCAGGTTCATGGTCTCGAGCTCGATGGTGAGGTTCTCGCCTGCCTCGTAGATCACCTTTCCTGTCTCGGTCACACCCCTCCCGCCGGGGTCGATGCCGCCGTGACCGGCGTCGAGGAAGACGGTGTGGTGGTTGGGGGGACCTGCCGGCGCGAACGCGACACATGCTCCGCGGGCGAAGCGCGCGGGGGCGAGCGGTGCGCCGCCCGCGGTCGACGTCGACATGGTCGCCGGGGCGTTCGCCCCGGCGGCGCCCCGCCCTCCGGGTGACCCCGACGCGCCCGACGCGCCCGCCGCACCCGACGCGCCCGCCTTCGCGCGCGGGGCGTTCGACCCTCCACCCGTGAGGAGCAGGGCAACCACGAGCAGCACGAGCGCCGCCGGTGCCGCCATCGCGAGCGTCCGGCGCCGGCGCAGCCTCGCTGGGCGCGGAGCCCCGGGAGAGTCCGAGGCGCCGCGGGCGGCTCGGCCGGCGTCCTTGGCGTGCGCCCGCCGCTGGTGAGTCCCCCGGCGCCGCTCCGCATCCGGCATCGGCTGAGACGGTAGTGCGCCTGCCGGCGCTAGTTCGAACGAAGGGTGCGGGGGCCGCCCCGGGTGCCGCCGCCCCGGGTGCTGCCGCTCCGGGTGCTGCCGGACGCCGGGCGCGAGGCGGGCTCGGGAGGCGGTGTCTCGAGCGCGTGGACGAGCAGGGATGCGTAGTACTGCGCGCCCTGGGGGTCGAGATGGACGCCGTCGGGATAGAAGTACTGCGGCGTGCTTGCCGAGAGCGCGTACCAGTTGACCATCGTCGTGTGGGGGTAGGTGCGCGCCACTTGCGCGATGTTCTGGTTCACGGCTTGCTCCCACGGGCGTGTCTCACGCGTGTTGACGAGCACGATGCGCCGCATGGGCCCGAGCGAGCGAAGGAGCGTCTCGAGCTGTGTCACGCTGAAGTACCCGTTGGTGCCGAGCTCGAGGATGAGCTCGTCGCCCACGTCACCGTCTTGCTTGAGCTGGGGCACCTCGGCCTGGACCTGGTAGAGCTGCTGGCCGATCTGCGCGTCGATCACTGCACCGGGCAGCAGCTTGCTGATGTACGGCGCGGCGTCCACCATGATCGAGTCGCCGATGATCGTGACGCCTCTCCCGGCAGGGACGGTCGTCGGGGTCGTGGGCTCCGAGCCGCCGGGCAGGCCCGGCCCCGTTCCACCGGTGCCGCGTGGGGGGTCGTGGGGGAGGGTGCCGGTCGCCGGCGTGACGCTTCGGGGCGACGGCACGATGCTCTTCGTGGCCTCAGGGATGGGCGTCGCGCCCGTGATCACGCCTGACAGCCCGAGCGAACAGATCAGGCCACAGCCGAGCACTGCGCCGGTCGCGCCCCAGGCCTGCCTCCCCGGGACGAGGCGCGCCCACTCCCTCTTGCGCCACGCGTCCCGTGCCTCCTGCCAGCGACGGCCCAGCGCGCCGTGGCGCACGGGCTCCTCCACGAAGTGCCACGAGAGGCCCGCGGCGACGAAGATGCCGACGACCTGGAGGACGTCGCGAACGACGTCCTGCTTCGCGCCCTGCGGCGTGGTGAGCACGATGACCGGCAGTGACCACAGGTAGATCCCGTAGGAGCGCTCGCCGATCCAGCGCAGCGGACCCACCCCGAGGACCCGCGCGACCCGCGCGCCCGGATGGACGCAGACGGCGATGAGGATGGCGGTGAGCACCGAGAGCAGGGCCATGCCGCCGCGGTACACGAAGGGGTCGTACTGGCCGGTCTGCCAGTACATCACGACGATGCCGAGCAGGGCCGCACCCCCGGTGAGCTCCAGCAACGAGCGCGCCCTCGGCGTGATGGGACCGAAGCGCTGGCTGCGCGGCCAGACCAGCGCGAGCGCCGCGCCGATGAGGAGCTCGAAGGCCCTCGTGTCGGTCCCGTCGTAGACACGCGTCGGGTCGGCGTAGGGAACGAACAGGAGCGCCATCTCGACAACGGAGGCCGCGGCGAGCACGAGGCAGCCGGCGACGAGCACCCGCCGGTCGCGGACCCAGTGCAGCGCGGCGAGGAGCGCAAAGGGCCACACGAGGTAGAACTGCTCTTCGATCGCGAGCGACCAGAGGTGGCCGAGCGGGGAGGGCGGCCCGTACTGGGCGAAGTACGAGACGTGGTGGAAGATGTACCACCAGTTGCTGTAGTAGAAGACCGCCGGCAGCATGTCGCCGCGAAGCGTGGGGAGCTGCGCCCTGTCGAGCAAGGTCGCCCAGGCGACGGTCACGAGCAGCATCACGAACAGGGCCGGGAGCAGCCTCCGGGCCCGGCGCAGCCAGAACTGC
>JAJYYT010000413.1 GCA_021800645.1 Actinomycetes bacterium | reverse complement strand
CGTGGCCGCCCACGATCACGAGCGTCCCGTCGACGTCCAGGACGCGGACGGGATAGCGGTAGAGCCTGCTCAGGACGTCACTGCGGACGACCTCGGCCGTGGTGCCGCTCACCGCGCGCCCTTCAGCCAGGTAGACGACGCGGTCCATGTGGGGCAGCAGCGCGTTCATGTCGTGTGCCGACAGGAGCACGGCGAGCCCGTGCTCCTCGGTCAGCCTCGCGACGAGCTCCACGATCTCGTGGCCGCTCTTGATGTCGAGGTTGGCGAGCGGCTCGTCCATGATGAGCAGCGCGGGGTCCCCGACCAACGCATGCGCGATGAGGACCCGCTGGAGCTCCCCGCCCGACAGCGTCCCGACCCGCGTGTCCGCGAACCGCGCCGCTCCGACGGCCTCGAGCATCTCGTCGACCCGCCTGCGGCGCGCTCTCGACGGCAGTCGGATCCCGAACCGCTCGCCGTCGACGCCGAGGGACACGAGGTCGCGCGCGCGGATCGGCGTGTCCGCGTCGATCGCGACCTTCTGCGGGACGTAGCCGATCCCTCGGTGAGGGCGCGTCACCGTCCCCGTGTCGGCTGGGAGCAGGCCCAGCACGACGCGGAACGCGGTGGTCTTCCCCGCACCGTTGGCGCCGATCATCCCCACCAGCTCGCCACGCCCCACGGTGAAGCTGACCTCGTCGAGGACGCGACGGGCGCCGAAGGAGACCGAGACCCCTTCGACCTTCAGCACGGGCTCCGCCTGCCCGGACGCAGCCTCCGCAGGGGCGGGCAGCGTGCTCACCGCGCCGACGCGCGCTGGCCGCGGCCGAGCGCCTTCTCCAGGGCCTCCACGGTCGCCACCATCCAGCGCTGGTAGTCGTAGCGCGGGGGCATCGTCTCGTAGACGCCGACCACCGGAACGCGTGCGCGGCGCGCGTCGGCGAGGATCGTGCCGGTCAGGGTGTCGGTGACCTGCCGGTTGTAGACGAGCGCCTTGACCTTCCTCTTCAAGAGCAGCTGCTCGACGAGCGCGACGTCCTGGGGCGAGGGGTCGATCCCGTTCATCACGTCCGCCTGGAAGCTGAACGGGGTGGCGTTGCGCAGACCGGCGGCTTGGAGCAGGTAGTCCGCGACCGGCTCGGTGGTCGCGACAGGGGTTCCTCCGAACCTCGCGCGCAGCGTCGAGATCGCGTGCGTCCACGTGCGGAGCGACCGGTCGAAGTGCAGGAGGTTGCGATGGAACACCTGCCGGTGCGCGGGATCGAGTGCCGAGAGATCCTTCGCCACGGCCTTCGCCACCGCCGGCATGGTCCGCGGCGAGTACCAAAGGTGCGGGTTGCGCGTGCTCGAGGGCAGGTGCAGGAGGTCCTGGACGACGATCACCTTGCGCGCGGGGTTCGGCGAGGCGTTCTCGATGGTCTGCATGAACGTGTCGTAGCCGAGCCCGTTCTGGACGACGAGGCGTGCGGAGGTGACGACCCGCGCCACGCTCGGGCTGGCCTCGAAGCTGTGGGGGTCGGTGGCGGGGTTGCGCATGATCGCCGACACCTCCACGTACCTGCCGCCGATCTGGGCGATCACGTTCGCGTACTGGTTCTCGGCACCGACCGCTCCGATGCGCGAGGCCGCATCGAGCACCGCCGGCCGGCTCCGGGACACGACCGGCTCGGCGCGGGCCACGCGGTCGCCGCCGAGGTGGAGGCCCCTGAGCTGGCTCGGCGCGAGCGGGAGGCCCACCACGAGCGGGAGGCCGACCACGAGCGGGAGGCCGACGGAGAGGAGCACGCGGAGGCGCAGCGCCAGCGACAGCCTTCCTGCCATCGATCCACCTCCTCGCGCGTCCGGCGATCTCAGTCAGGAATGATAATCACTCTCACTTTGGGCCGAAGCGGCGAGCCTCGCGTCAGCGGCGTGCCCGGCGTCCCCCGCGTGCCCGGCGTCGCATGTGGCACAGGTCCCGACGAGATCCAGGCGGTGCTCGTTCACCACGAAACCCGTCCTGGCCGCGACCAGTCGTGCCGTCTCACCGAGCGCACGCTCGAGCGTCGGCAGGGGCGGGACGTCCTCCACCCTTCCGCAGACGCCGCAGACGAGGTGGTGGTGGTGGCCCGAGATCTCCTCTGCGAGCTCCACCCGCCAGTGGTCCTCTGCGGTCGCGACGCGCCGCACGACCCCTGCGTCGATGAGCGCGGTGACGTTGCGATAGGCGCTGCTCTGAGGGATCCCCGGAGCCCGGTCGAGGATCTCGGGCACGGTGAGCGGCCGCCCGGACTCGGCGAGCGCGTCCACGAGCAGCCGGCGCATCCTCGTGTAGCGCTGGTCCTGCGCCTCGAGCCGCCGTTCCACCGCGTCGTGCAAGGACACCTTCGAATTCTACGGGCCCGGCGCACAGCCTCGGCAGACGGGCGCGGGTCGCACCACCGGCGTCGAGCTTGCGTGCGCACGGGACGTCGGGACCGTCACGGCGGCCCCAGACGGCGGCGGTCAGCGGGAGCCGGGGCAGGCGCCGCCTCCCCGGCGCGCCATGATGGCCAGATGGACAAGCCCCCCTCGCAGCTCTCGCGCGGGCCGCTCGCCGGGTGCCTCGTCGCCGACTTCAGCCGGGTCCTGGCGGGGCCGCTCGCGACGATGATCCTGGGCGACCTGGGTGCCACGGTCGTGAAGGTCGAGCACCCGCACGGCGACGACACGCGCCATTGGGGTCCCCCGTTCAAGGGGTCCGAGAGCACGTACTTCCTGAGCGTCAACCGCAACAAGCGCAGTGTCGTGCTGGACCTCGCCACCCCGGACGGGGTGGCGGACGCCCGGCGCCTCGCCGGGCGCGCGACAGTCCTCGTGGAGAACTTCCGCCCGGGCCGCCTCGCTCGGTTCGGGCTCGGCTACGACCAGCTCTCGGAGACGAACCCCGGGCTCGTCTACTGCTCGATCTCGGGCTTCGGCGGCGCGAGCACCCCCGGAGGCGACCTCGCCGGCTACGACTTCGTCGTCCAGGCGATGAGCGGCCTCATGGACATCACCG
>JAJYYT010000412.1 GCA_021800645.1 Actinomycetes bacterium | reverse complement strand
TGCTGGAGCATCCGGCCACGGGCTGACGCCCGGAGCCCGATGGCGGCGGGGGTCGGCGAGATGGTGGCTGACTTCGAGCTCCCTGAGCCAGACCCAGCGCCGTTCACCACCATCGCCTGGCGCCTCGCGCACGTGACGGTCGGGGTCTTCGCCATGCGCAACGCCTGGCACTTCGGCGCGCCGGCGGTCGACTACCAAAGCGCCCGCTACCCCGCGGGCGCCGCCGAAGCGCTCGGCGACCTGGACCAGGCCTACGGCATCTGGGTGAAGGGGGTGGCGAGCCTCACCGACGAGGACTTGGCTCGCCCCGTCGGAGCGGTCGAGCCCTTCCTCGCTGGGGCGCCGTTCGCCGCGCTGGTGCTCCACATCCACCGGGAAGCCATCCACCATCTCGCCGAGGTCTTGGTGCTCCGGGACCTCTACCGGGCACAGCGATGAGCGAGCTCGCCTTCCTTCCGGTGACCCCCGAGCGGGTCGACGACCTCACCGGGTTCTGCGAGAAGCGCGGCCGCTTCGGCAACGGGAAGTTCGCGTGGTGCTCATGCATGCGCTGGCGGATGCCCGCCGGGCTGTTCCAGGCCTCCACCCCCGCCGAGCGCACCGCCGCCCTGGTCGACCTGGTCAGTGCCGGCATCCCCGTCGGCGTGCTCGCCTACGACGGCTTCGAGCCGATCGGGTGGTGCTCGGTCGCACCCCGGGAGACCTATACGGCCCTGGAACGCTCGAGGATGCTCCCCCACATCGACGACGCCCCGGTGTGGTCGGTGGCCTGCTTCTTCGTGAATGGTCGCTTCCGGCACCAGGGGCTCTCGGGACTGCTGCTGGCTGCAGCGGTCGACATGCCGGGTCGCAAGGCGCGCTTGCCGTCGAGGGGTACCCGGTCGAGCCCGGGCCCCGGAGCTACACCTACATGGGCTCACCCGCTACCTTCGCCGCCGCCGGGTTCAGTGACGTCACCTCCGCCGGACAGCGTCGGAGGGTGGTCCGCCTGGCGCTCGCCCGGCCACGTCGCTGACCGACTGGAGGTGTCCTTCTGGCGGAGACGGAGTCGACCACGGATCTCTGCGGTCACGTCTTGCCCGAAGCCCGGCTCCGAGTGACGATCCGATGCACAGTCGTGATCCCGCTACTCGAGCGAAGCGATGGCGGCGAAAATTTTGCGGTCTCGCTCCGACGCGAGGCGACGAAGGTCACAGCACCATCGCTCTTGATCGCTGTCACCGCCGGCGGACGCGTGCGATGCGCCGCTTGTTCACCACGCTCACCGGGAGCATCGGCGCCGAGCAGCTCGGGAGCTGGCCGACCGTCGAGGGGCAGGCGGCGGGCGAACAGGCGGAGCGAATGCGGTCTTGGTTCACTGGAGATGCCAGACGACGACGCAGAAGCCGTGGTCGACGGCGGCCTGGAGCGCGGCGGGGCGGTAGGAGCCGTCGGGATCGGTGGGGATGCGAACGAAGCGGTCGAGGCTCGGGTTCTTCGCTCGGAGCACTGCGAGGAGCCGTTCGACCTCGCTTTGGTCTCGGACGAGCTCGGGGCGTGCGACGACGTCGCGGCCCCGCAGGCGGAGCCGCACCGGGTCGCCCGCTCGAAGGTTCTTCGTCCAGCGGCCGCCGCCGGGGGTGAGGAGCACGGTGCCGTCGGCCACGTAGCTGACCGGTTGGCGGTAGTGGCGACCGGTTCGCCTGCCGGTGTGATGCACGAGCATCAGACGACCCGACAGCGGGGTCGGGAAGGGCAGGGCGAGGACGAGGCGCATGGGCACGTTGAGCGCGGCCATGATCTTGGCTTGTCGCTGGCGGGCGGCCGGGCGGTCTGTCGAGGTCACGATGCCTCCGCTCGGGAGCCGGAGCGGGCAGCGACAGCACGGGGGTCAACGTTGTGCGGGGTTGTGGCGAGCGGGGTCACAGCATCACCTTCCCGCCGGAGATGTCGAGGGTGACGCCGGTGATCCACGACGCACCGGCCGAGGCGAGGAACGCCGCGGCGGCGGCGACGTCTTCGGGTTGGCCGATGCGCCCGAGCGGGAAGGCGTCCTCGAGCGCTCGTCGCTGCTCGTCGCTCATGGAGCTGCGCATCTTGTGGTTCTCGATCGCGGAGGGGGCGAGGCAGTTGACCCGGATGCCCGTCCGCGCGTACTCGCCGGCGAGGTGGCGACTGAGCGCGATCACCCCGGCCTTGGCTGCGGCGTAGGCGGCGGAGGACTTGGCGGCCTGGCGGGCTGCGGCCGAGGCCATGGTCACGATCACCCCGCGGTGGGCTTCGATCATGGCGGGGAGGAACGCGGCGATGGTCAAGAACGTCGAGGTGAGCTCGGAGTCGGTGACCCGGCGCCAGTGCTCGGCCGTCTCGGTGTGGGTGGCCACAGGCCTGCCGTCACCGCCGGCGAAGGCGCAGAGGATCTCGGGCGTCCCGAGGCGAGCCTCGACCTGTGCGCGAAGAAACTGGACGTCTGATTCGAGGGTGCAGTCGGCGGCGACGCCGATGCACTCCCCGCCGCGCGAGCAGACCTGTTCGACGACACCATCGAGTGCCGCCTGGTTGCGCCCGACGACGCAGACGGCCACGCCGCTCGCGGCGAACACCGCTGCGGTGGCGGCGCCAATGGCGCCAGAGCCGCCGGTGACCACGGCGACCTTGCCGGCGAGGTCGGGGTAGACGGGCGTGCCGGTGACAGCAAGGGACGTGCTCACTGGGCGCTCCTGAGTATCGGTACCGGGGTCGGGGGATCGGCGGTGGTGTCGGTGCTCATCGGCTGCGGCTCCTGTGGTAGGCGAGGCTGGCGAGGCAGACGAAACCGGCGAGCAGCCCGAGGCTCCAGGCCAGGGCGGAGACGGACGTCGCCGGGGCTGTGATGACCGAGGAGCAGGGCTCGCTCGGCGTCGACGAGCGCGACGGGCTGATGGGCGCCGATGGCCTGCAGCCAGCCGGGCATGGTCGAAAGCGGCACGAAGGCGGCCGAGGAGAACACGAGGAGGAACACGACCGGCACGCCGTCACCGTGGG
>JAJYYT010000411.1 GCA_021800645.1 Actinomycetes bacterium | reverse complement strand
GACCACCGTGCCGCCGACCATCACTGGCGTCTGGCCAATGATCCCGGCCACCTGGCCAACGCCTACGTCAAAGGCGAAGTGCGGGTTGTCCTTCTGGGTCACGCGGACAGCATAGTCCAGCGTGGTGGGAATGTGCGCCGCGCCGCCAACAAGAATGGCGCCGAGGTTCTTCACCTGCGGAGGCTCCTGGGTAAATCCGAACGATGGCACGGCAAAGATCCCGTGGCTCAGCGGCACCGGTATGCCCAGTCCGCCGAACAGGCACGCGGCGGCGGCGAGCAGTCGGACCAGGGTGACGTCGACGTCGAACTGGCGCGCCAGGCCCGCCGCGACCCCTGCCACCAACCGGCCCTCGACCGGTCGCTTCAGATGCGACCGTTCGCACCCACCGGAAGGGGGTTCGCTGTCTTGTGTTGCCATGTCGACCATGCTGCGCTCGCACGAGAGGGAGAGGGAATTGGGAACTGCCCTGAGCTCCCTCGGGGATGACCCTGAGGCTCTCCCTGATGACCTTGACCCCGGGACGGCGCGATCATCGGTTCATCGAAGAGAGGGCTCACAAGAGCGAGACGGCGCCTCCTGCCGGCGAGCCGCCCGGCCCGCCGCCCTGGTTCCGCGCCACCTGCCGGCGAACCGCCGGCGGCGCGGCACCAGGGCCTGACGGCGAGCCCTGGAACCGGCGCTGGCACGGCGGGCCGCCACATCACCGCTACCGAGCGACGGGCGGCGGGGCGCCCTTCGGCGATCACCTGCCCTGGTGGCGCATCCAGCGGCAGCGCGGGCGGTTGCGGCGGGCGACCGAGGGCCGGATGCTCGGGGGCGTCGCCGAAGGCATCGGCCGAAGGGTGGGGATAGATCCGACGGTCGTGAGGATCGGTTTCGTCATCCTCACGCTGACCGGCTTCGGCCTGCCCGTCTACATGCTCGCCTGGCTCCTTCTCCCGGCGGACAACGCCGAGCGCAACATCGCCTCGGCGGCGGTCTTGGACCGCCGGGGGCTGATGCTCGTCGTCGCCCTCCTACCGCTCGCCGTAGCCGCCCTCGTGCTCTCCTCCGCTCTCCGGGGCACCTGGATGACCGGCCTCATCTGGCCGACCTTCATCGCCGGCGGGGCGCTCGTCCTCATCTGGCGAAACGCACCCGGTGACGAACGAGCCGTCCTCGAACGTGCGGCCCGGCCGGTGCTTGCAGTCGGCAGCCCGGGTCGGAGCTGGCCCCAGGTCCTGCTCTGGGCCGCGGTCGGCCTCGGAGCGATCGGCGGCGGTCTCGCGCTTCTCCTCCATCACCGCAGTGCCGCGGCGCTCTTCCCCATCGGCGGCGTGCTGCTCGTGCTGGCAGGTCTCGTCGTCGTGTTCGGGCCCTGGTGGCTCCGCGTGGCGAGGGACCTCGTCGTCGAGCGCCAGGCTCGCGCGCGGGCCGAGGAGCGGGCCGACATGGCCGCCCGGGTCCACGACTCGGTCCTCCAGACCCTCGCGCTCATCCAACGCCGGGCCGACCAGCCGAGCCAGGTGGTCGGACTCGCCCGGGCCCAGGAGCGCGAGCTTCGTTCATGGCTCTTCGAGGGCCGGGCTCCCGGCAGCCTCGGTGCCGAGGCGACGACGTTCGCCGAGGGAGTCGCTTGCATCCAGCGGGACGTCGAGGCGTCGCACGACATCCGGGTAGAGGCGGTCACCGTCGGCGACAGCCCCATCGACGACGGTGTGAGTGCGCTCCTCGAGGCGACGCGAGAGGCGGCCGTGAACGCCGCCAAGTGGTCGGGCGCGCCGACCGTGTCGGTCTTCGCCGAGGTCGGCGACAGGGGAGTGTCGGTGTTCGTGCGGGACCGCGGTGCCGGGTTCTCGCCCGGCGAAGTGCCCGACGACCGGCGCGGCCTCGCAGAGTCAATCATCGGCCGGATGGGCCGCCACGGGGGCACGGCGAAGATCCGGAGCGCCCCGGGCGAGGGCACGGAAGTGTCCCTCGAGCTGCCTCTCGCGAGGCGGGAGCGAGACCGTCGCGAGCGAAACGGCACGTCACCTTGACATCGTCGGAGCGCGCCGACGAGACGCCAGCCGCCGGCGCCGGCGCCGGCGCCGAAACGAGGCTTGGAGGCGACCGGCTGAGGATCTTCCTCGTCGAGGACCACGGCCTGTTCCGTGCGGGGGTCAAGGCCGAGATCGGCGACACCTTCGACATCGTGGGGGAGGCGGACGACGTCGAGCCGGCGATCGAGCTCATCGCCGAACGAGTGCCCGACGTGGTGCTCCTCGACGTGCACCTGCCGAGCGGCGGCGGCCAGGACGTGGTGAACGCCGTCCTCGAGACCGGTCTCGGCATCCGCTTCCTCGCTCTCTCGGTGTCGGACGCCCCCGAAGACGTAATTGCCGTGATCAGGGCGGGAGCGCGCGGCTACGTGACGAAGACGATCTCGGGTGCCGACCTCATCGATGCCGTGAGGCGGGTGGGTGAGGGGGACGCGGTGTTCTCGCAGAGGTTGGCGGGTTTCGTACTGGATGCGTTCGCCTCGGCACCGGGTCTGCCGGTCGAAGGACGTACGAGCTTCGATCCCGAGCTCGACCAGCTGACGCCGCGAGAGCGCGAGGTGCTCCGGCTCATCGCCCGCGGCTACACGTACAAGGAGTTGGCGAGGGAGCTCTCGATCTCGGTCAAGACCGTCGAGAGCCACGTCTCGGCCGTGCTGCGCAAGCTGCAGCTCTCGACCCGACACCAGCTCACGAGGTGGGCCTCCGAGCGCCGGCTCGTGTGAGGGAGTCGCTCAGGGCGCGCCGTCGCCCGCCGCAGCCCGCCTTTCGAGCCACATCCTGAGCCCGGCGGCGTTCGAGTGGAAGCCGTTCAGCACCTCGAGCTTCTCCCGCGCCGCCTCGTCCAGTTCCGGGCGCTCCTCCCCGGCGAACCGGGACCTGAGCGCCGCCTCGATGTCCTCGCCCTCCCGGAAGGCGCGCTCGGCCTCGAAGGCCCACGCACTGAGCGTCTCCTCCGCTTCGGCGAGCAGGTCGTCGGGAGGGAGGGGGA
>JAJYYT010000410.1 GCA_021800645.1 Actinomycetes bacterium | reverse complement strand
CTCCGTCCGGGTGCACCTGTTCGAGATGAGCGCGCAGCATGCGTGGCACGCCGAGCTGTGGGCGCAGCGGCTGCCCGTGCTGGCGGGGATGGACCCCGACCGGCTCACCCGCCCCCTCGGCGGGAGCATGGGGCCGGTGCTGACAGCGGTCGGCCTCGGCGAGGCCGACGAGCGTGACTGGCTCACGGGGCTCTACCGCGTGGCGTTGCCCCGCCTCCTCGTCACCTATCGCGAGCATCTCGTCCGGGTGGCGTCGGTCGCCGAGGCGCCGGTCGCCCGCGCGCTCGCCTTGGTGGTCCGCGACGAGCACGAGCAGCTGCTCGCCGGGGAGGCGCTCCTCCAGAGCCTGCTCGTGACCGCCGAGCGCGTGCGCAGAGCAGCGGAGCTGCAACGCTCCCTGGAGACCCTGCTCGTCGGCACCGGTGCGGGTGCCGGCTATCTTCCCTGCTCAGGAGGAATTTCTGCAGGAGAGGCCCCGCGCAGGGCATCGGCCCCTTGACCTCGGCTGTAAAATGCGTACCACCGGCTGCCTGCCCCGCGCAGAGCGCAGTCCATCGGCGGTGGCTCCGGCATGGGACGAACACCCGACCGGACCGAATGTACTACACGGAAGGCGCGGCAGAGACCTTGGCGAAGGAACGCATCGAACGCGACGACGAGGATCTCGTACGTCTGTACCTCACCGACATCGGCCAGTACCCGCTGCTGACCAAGGACGACGAGGTGCGCCTTGCGCAGGCCATCGAGGCCGGTCGCGAGGCCGAGGAAGCCCTGCGCCAGGTGCCGAAGACCATCGCGGCGGCCAAGAAGCGAGAGCTGCGCCGCGCGATCGTGGCGGGTGAGCACGCCCAGCAGACCTTCGTCCAGTCGAACCTCCGCCTGGTCGTGTCCATCGCCAAGAAGTACCAGGCCTCCGGCCTCCCGCTGCTCGACCTGATCCAGGAGGGCAACCTCGGCCTCATGCACGCTGTCGAGAAGTTCGACTGGCGGAAGGGCTTCAAGTTCTCCACGTACGCCACCTGGTGGATCCGCCAGGCGATCACCCGTGGGATCGCCAACACGGGCCGGACGATCCGGCTGCCCGTGCATGCCGGCGACACCTTGGCGCGCGTCCAGAAGGCCCAGGCCCGTCTCGAGCTGAAGCTGGGTCGCCCGGCCACCCTTGCGGAGCTGGGACTCGAGGTGGAGATGCCCGAGGACAAGCTCATCGAAGCGCTGCGCTTCCGGGCGGAACCCCTCTCTCTGTCGGAGCCCCTCCGCGAGGACGGCGACGCCGAGCTCGGTGACGTGGTCGAGGACCGGTCCGCGGAGTCCCCCTTCGAGGTCGCGGCCGTCTCGCTCCTGCCGGAGGAGATCGGCCGGTTGCTCTCGCCTCTCGACGAGCGCGAGCGCGAGATCCTCAGGCTCCGCTTCGGGCTCGACCGCGGGGAGCCGCGCACGCTCGAAGAGGTGGGCGAGCACTTCAACCTGACGCGAGAACGGATCCGCCAGATCGAGGCGCGGGCGATGTCGAAGCTGCGCCACCCGTCGTCGGACACCGGCGCCCGGGACCTGCTCACGGTCTGATCGGGCGCACCTGCGGTCGACGACCTCGCGGAGCCGGCCGAGCGCGCTGAGCGCGCCGCGCGACCGGTCCAGGGGCACTTCACGCTCGGCGACGCCCAGGGGGTACGATCGACGCATGAAGAAGCTCATCTTTTTCGGAATCCTCGTCGCCCTCGGTGTCGTCGCGGCCCGGCGGCTCCGCACCGCCTGATCGCAGCTCGATCCGGCCGGGCGGGCACCGGGACCCTCGACCATCCCCCCGCGCTGCCTGTCCCGCCCGCTCGCCGGGCACGGGATCGCTCCGAGCTCTGGCCGGTCAGATGGCGTGCCGTGGAACGGCGGCCCCAGCCGTGCGCAGCACGGCCGCGGTCGCCGTGGAGGTCCGTGCTCGGATCCGCCCGCGGCGGCCGCGCCACCACAGGACCACCACGCCGGCCGCGAGGGCCAGCCCGGTCGTGAGCACCGGTGTCCTCATGGAGACGCGGTTGCGGAGCCGTACGGGCTTGGTGAACTGGCGGACCTCCCAACCGCGCTCGCGCGCGATGCGCGCGAGCGCCCGGTCCGGGTTGACGACCACCGGGTGCCCGACCGCATCGAGCATCGGCAGGTCGGTGGCCGAGTCGGAGTACGCCGTGGACTCGGTGAGGTCGATGCCGATCCGCGCTGCGAGCGCGCGGATGGCATCGGCCTTCCCCTCGCCGTACGCGTAGAAACCCATCTTGCCCGTGTAGCAGCCCCGCTCGTCGACCTCGCCGATCGACGCGATGGCGCCGTCGGCTCCGAGCAGCTCGGCGAGGGGAGCGACGATCTCCTCCGGCGACGCGGACACGAGGTAGACGCGGTCGCCGGCGAGCCGGTGAGCCCCCATGAGCTCGAGCGCCTCTTTGAAGATGAGCGGCTCGACGGTCTCGAGCAGCGTCTCGCGGACGATCTCGCGTACCCGGTCGCGCTCCCATCCCCTCGTGAGCGCAAGCATCGACTCGCGGATGCGCGCGAGTCGATGCTCGTCGGCGCCGAGGTGGAGGTAGATGAGCTGGCCGATCACCGCGCGGAGCACGACGCGCCGATTGATGAGCCCGCCGCGGCGGAAGGACCTGCCGAAGGCCGGGATCGAGCCCTTCGCGATGACGGTCTTGTCGAGGTCGAAGAACGCGGCTCTCACGAGCCAATCGTAGGGTCGCGGCGCCTCTGGGCCGGCGATGCTGGGCGGTGCGCTACTACCACACCGGCGACGTCGCGTCGGTCGACGTCGCGGCGCCTCTGGGCCGGCGATGCTGGGCGGTGCGGCTCGGCATCGCGGAGGACCCGGCGCCGGGCGCGCACGGCTCAGGAGCCGATGAGCAGCGTGTGGACTGTCTCCTCGACGTCGGCCGTGACCAGCACGAGCACCTCGTCGCCGGTCTGCAGCACCGTGTCGCCGCGTGGGACGACGAGACGGTCGCGGCGCACCACGGCGACGACCGTGGC